>PKCT01000117.1 GCA_002862325.1 Phycisphaerae bacterium | reverse complement strand
CCGTCGTCACCGAGCACCCGAACCTGGCAATGGGGGCTGGTGGGCACGCTCGTGGGCCTGCTTCTCCTGGTCGCTCTCGCCGCGAACCTCGGCTGGTATCGGCTGGTGCTCAACTTCCACCGAAGCCTGGTCCAGAGCACCCTTCTCATCTGGGTCGTGATCCTGGCCAGGGAGTTCCTGCTCCGCTTCCTGCGGGCGCGACACCGCGGCGCGACGTGGAAGCTGCGAAGCCAGGAAAATCTGGGCGAGGACGTGTCCCAGGAAGTCGAAGAGCTGGAGCAGCTGGAGACCAGGACCCTGAAGGCCATTCGTTTCAGTGTCGTCGCGGGCGTAGTCATCGGGCTCTATGTGATCTGGGAATCGGTGTTCCCGGCGTTCGCCGGCCTCGACCAGGTCGTGATCTGGTCGGGCGGCGACGACCTTCTGCCTTCCGCCGATGTCGCCTCGACCGATTCGTCACTCGTGATCACGCTCGGGGACATTCTTCGGTGCCTGGTCTCGGCGATCGTGGCCTGGTACACGGCGAGGAATCTTCCATCGCTCATCGAACTGGTGATCATCGACCGCTTCAAGCTGGAGCGCGGCATCACCTACGCGATCACCCAGATTCTCCAGTGGGGAATCATGATCGGCGGCCTCGTCTACTCGGCGACCTTCCTCGAGATCTCCTGGAGCAGTGTCCAGTGGCTCGCTGCAGGCCTTACGGTGGGCCTCGGCTTCGGTCTGCAGGAGATCTTCGCGAACTTCATCAGCGGCCTGATCATCCTCTTCGAGCGGCCGATCAGACTCGGCGACGTCGTGACGGTGGGAGGGACCAACGGGCGGGTGTCCCGGATCAGGATGAGATCGACGACGATCACCGACTGGGATCGGAAGGAACTCGTCGTCCCGAACAAGAAGTTCGTCACCGAGGAGATCGTCAACTGGTCGATCGGCGAAGCCTGCATCCGCGTGGTGCTTCCGGTGGGTGTCTCCTACGCCGAGGACCCGACGATGATCGTGGAGATGCTCAAGCGTCTCGGCGGGGATGATCCGGACGTGCTCAAGGAACCCCCACCGAGCGTCATGTTCAAGAACTTCGGCGACAGCTCGCTCGACTTCGAACTCAGGCTCTACCTTTCCTCGACCGAGAACATGTCGGACATCCGGACGCGGGTCAACATCGCGATCAAGAAGCAGTTCGACGACGCGGGCATCACTATTCCATTCCCGCAACGGGACATGCGGGTCGAGATGGTGCGACCGGACGCCCCCGACGATGGTCCTTCCATGCCGTTGTCTCCGAACATCACCGAGGATCCCACCACGAACGAGGAGCACAAGCCGTGAGCCCGGTCGCCCCCGGCCGTCTCAGCGGATTCGGCACGTCGATCTTCGCGGAAGTGACGGCGGATGCGATCCGGCACGAGGCGATCAACCTCGGCCAGGGCTTTCCGAGCTTCGACGGCCCCGAGAACGTGCGACGATCGGCCGCGGACGCGATCCTCGGTGGACGCAACCAGTACGCGCCGCTGGCGGGGGAGCGGGTTCTTCGCGAGGCGGTCGCAGCCTGGATGCGCCGCACCCAGGAGGTCGAGGTCGACGCGGAGACGGAAGTCACCATCGTCGCGGGCGCAACCGCCGGTCTCGTCGACGCCCTGCTGGGCCTCGTGCACCACGGCGACGAGGTGATCATCGTCGAACCGGCCTACGACGCCTACGAACCCGCCATCGTCATGGCGGGCGCGGTCCCGGTTCGAATCTCCCCGGCCCGTCCGGGCTATCGGCTCACGGAAGCAGTCATCGAGGCGGCGGTCTCCGCCAAGACCCGATTCATCCTGGTCAACTCTCCGAACAATCCCACCGGCCGCATCTACGACGAGGACGAGTGGGACGCGATCGAATCCGCCGCCCGCCGGCATGATCTCATCGTGCTGAGCGATGAGGTCTACGAACGGCTCGCCTTCGACCCCGCTCGTCACCAGTGCCCCCTGGGGAGACCCGGGCTGCGGGATCGCACGGTGACAATCTCGAGCATCGGCAAGACCTTCTCCCTGACCGGGTGGAAGATCGGCTGGACGGTGGCCTGCCCAGGGATCTCCCGTCGAATCCGCGAAGCACACCAATTCACGATCTACTCGGTGGCCACTCCGCTCCAGATCGGAGCCGCGACGGCGCTGGGATGCACGGACGAGTCGATCGAGCGGTTCCAAGCCGAGTATCGAACGCGGCGGGACCTCCTCTTCGAAGGTCTGGAGCAGGTGGGGCTCCGGCCCATCATGCCCGAGGGGACATTCTTCATGCTCGCGGACATCCAGCAGCTCGGAGTCGACGACGATCGCAGCTTCTGCCGCCGACTCATCGAAGAGGTCGGCGTGGCGGCGATCCCCTGCTCCGCATTCACCCAGGGCGGCGACAGCGGGCCCGTTCGATTCGCCTTCTGCCACGGCGAGGCGACGCTCCGAGAAGCCGTCCGCAGGCTGGAATCCGTCCACAAGATCCTGGCGTGAGCAGCGGGTGGAACCCGCCTCACGCCCTCTCAGGCCGGTTTGCGGAGCGTGGGCCTTGAACCTTTCGCCGGTGGCGGTATGCTGGGCGATTCGGCGGGGTAGTACGAGCTCCCGCGCCTTTCACCACCCGGCCATGACCCGCAGGCCACTTTGCCCGGAGAGACCCGTGTACGCGATCATCGAAGACAGCGGAACCCAGATCATGGTTCGAGAGGGTGATGTGATCGAGGTCGACCTGCGAGACGCTCCGGTCGAAGCGGGCGCGACACTGGCCTTCGACCGCGTGCTTGCGGTCGGAACCGGTGAGGCCGCCGCCACCGTCGGCGCGCCCTACATCGACGGGGCGTGCATTTCGGGCGAGGTTCTCACCGAGACCAAGGGCGAGAAGATCCAGAACGTGATGTACAAGCGGCGAAAGGGCATGCGACGCAAGTCCGGCCATCGCCAGCGGTATCTCTCGGTCAAGATCGGCGCCATCAAGAAGGCCTGACCGGCCCCCGACTACACCCGCCCGAGCATGCGCCTGACCGAGTCGATCGTCTCGGCGTTACCGGTGCGTGCACTGAGGAGCACGGCTTCGCAGGAGGCCATCATGCCCTGCCAGGTGTCGTTGTCCCGGGGACGCACCACGCCCTCCAGATGCCAGTGCACGGCCTCCGCGATCTGATGTGCGAGTGAAAGGGCCACCATGGCCGCGTTGCCGCCGGACTCCAGTGGACGGCCTTCGATGGATCGCCAGGTGGTGATCCCCTCGTTGTAGGCGAGGCGCCCGGCGTCCCCTTGAAGCCACACGTCCCGCTGCAAGGTGCCTGGAGCCGTACCGATCGAGATCGACGATGCACGCCCATCCGAATAGCCGAGTTGAGCGAGAAGACCTCGCATGGGACGATTCGCGGCCTGATCATCGTAGATGGCCACGGCCCGCACGGTGGCCGGCAGCCCGAACCACTGCGCAAGCGTGTCGATCGCGTCGAAGAGCCGAGCGTGAACAAGGGCGTCACCCTCGGCACCGGTCATCTCCACGGCCCCGGTGAGCGGCCGCCCGAACGACGAGGCGGCGTCCGCAAACCGCCGACCCGCCGCGGTATCCGAGAAACACGGGACTGGAATCGGCCTCGAGTCTCCCCCCCTGGGATCCGGCTCCACATCCGTCAGTCCGGGACGGGGGATCAGGCTGAACAGCCTGCGACCATCGACGGCAGCGGCCGTCGCCATCGCCTGAAGGACTTCGTCCTCCATCGGGGTCTCCGGATCCATGATCAACGCCGCAACCGACGCGACACGAGCCAGCTGACGCGAATCGTCGAAGAACTCGATCCCGTGCTCCTCCGCGAATCGTCGAACCTCGTTCGACGCGCCCCCCAGAGCGGCAATTCGTACCGAGGGGACCTTGCGGAGAAGATCCAAGGTCGCAAGCTGGGAGTTCGCGGCCCACACGGAGAGTTCGATGATGTCCCGGCTTCCAGTCATCGATTGAGATCCTACCGCTCGATGCGGTCCCGGGCCCGTGCTAGAATGGCTGCGGCGGGCGGGTGATCGCGGCGGCCTACATGGGCGTCGAGGAAAGTCCGAGCACGACAGGACAACGGTGGTGGGTAACACCCACCGGCTCACGGGCTTGAGTCAGGGACAGTGCCACAGAAAACAGACCGCCTTGCGGCCTCGGCCGCAGGTAAGGGTGAAAAGGTGCGGTAAGAGCGCACCGCCCGTTCCGGTGACGGACGGGGCACGGCAAACCCCACCGCGTGCAAGCGCAAGCAGCTCCGAGCGTCGGTTTCACCAACGTGACCGCGGTCCGCGGAGGAGCGGGTAGCGTGCTAGAGGTCGCTGGCGACAGCGGCTCAAGAGAAATGATCGCCACCCCGTGATCTTTACGGTGGCACAGAACTCGGCTTACAGCTCGTCAAAGCCCTTTGCCCTCGGCCACCAGGTGTGTCCGAGGGCATTTTAGGGACCGAGAACCGTGTTTTTGTGACGCAAGGCACGAAGTCTTGGATCTGAATCGGGGCCACAGTCGTAAAAGTGCGTCTCGGGCCACTTTGTCCACAATAAATTGTGTTGCGACCTCGAATCACCCACGAGATGTTGTTCCCGAAAAATGATCTTTTGCCTCTTGCCTTCTCTGAGGAGCTCGCGACAATGGGTGAAACGGTTGGGCCGAAAACGATCGTCCTCCAAATTCCCTTCCCGGGTTTTTCGACTCAAGGTCGTCCGGTAACCGCCAAAGATGCTGGATAAATAGCCTGCATGGAGGATGAGAAGGAGCCCGACTACTGATAAGCGTATTCGCGACCTGTTTTTCAGGATCTCTTGTTCGAGTCACGAAGTTAAATCGTTCATGGATAACTGAGGCGCAGGTCGACAAGGAAATTCCGTGGGGTGGTTCACGGAAAAAACTCGAGGGAGTTGGTTCGGGGGCCTGAACTCTGGCGACATGGATTGTTCTGCCAGAAGGACAGGAATCTATTGGGGTGCCGGAGCGTCTCTGGTGCCGTTCTGGTTCAAGTCGAGTGGCTTGAACCCTTCAATCCCACCAGTTGTGGGTGGGTCGACCGGTGAAAAGTCAGCCTCGTCGAGGCTGGGAAGGATCCATCACCATGTCGCTCGCGTCGAGCAAGATTACATCTCTCCAGGCCTACACCATGTTGGTGTACCGCAAGCCGCTTCATCCGGAGTTCTTCGGAATCGCCGGACGGAAGAGAATCGAACAGGACGACTTTGAATTCGAGGGCTGGATTTTCCCAGGTGGGCAGGTTGCCCGATTCCAGTCGGGCAACGTGACCGTCTGCGAAGTCGTCACGGACCAGGTGGACAACCTCCCCGAGAAGGGGCTGGTCGCGAATCTCCCGTGCGCGGGAGAGCGAGATTTCGAGAAGAGCTTCAGCAACTCGATCACCTACATGACGACCATGCAGACCGAGACCCTCTCGGACCATCTCTACGAATCGACGTATCGGGAGATGCTCGAGTACAGCCGCGAGGCGAACGCACTCGTGCACATCCCCGAACGGACCGAAGGCCGGCCCGAGATGTCGGTCCTCGACATTCAACGATCGCGGGACGAGATCCACGTCCAGGGCTACCACCTGCGTGCAGACTGCGGCCTGGTCCTTCGCTCCCAATCACTCTTCCGCCTCGGTGTGGACGAGCCGACCGAAGACTGACCAACCAGACATCGACCGTGCGCGGCGGCGACCCCTTCGGGGACGCCGCCGCGTTTTCGCATTCGGCGTTGAGCTGTCATACTGCCCGGGTGAACCGCCGCCTTGCCCATGCCATGACCGAATTCGATGCGTCGATCGGACTCGACTCGGTCCCCACGTCGCCCCGCCTGGCAGTCCAGGACATGACGACCACGCCGGCCGGGGACGTTCCGGGACGCGCTGGAACGCTTGCGGATCTCGAACGCCTGCACGCCGCGGACTGCACGCACTGCTGCCGGGCGACGAGTCATCGCAACCTCGTCTTCGGCGAGGGGAACGAGGACGCGAGCCTCATGTTCGTCGGCGAAGCTCCCGGGGCCGAGGAGGACCGACAGGGGCGTCCGTTCGTCGGCCGTGCGGGTGAGCTTCTTGATCGGATGATCTCGGCGCTCGAACTCCACCGGCAGGACGTCTACATCGCGAACATCCTCAAGTCACGCCCTCCGGACAATCGGACCCCGACCCCCAAGGAGACCGCCAACTGCGGCCCCTGGCTCGAGCGACAGATCGACCTTGTCCGCCCGAAGGTCATTGTCACCTTGGGTGCAGTCCCGACCAAGTACCTGCTCGGGATCACGGATGGGATTACGAGGGCGAGAGGAAAGTGGGGCACTTACGAGGGAAACGGTGGCGATATCCCGGTCATGCCGACCTTTCACCCCGCGTACGTCCTGAGGCAGTACACCCCCGAGGTCCGCGGTGCGGTCTGGAACGATCTCCAGGACGCCAAGTCCCGCGCCTACTCAGCCTGAGACGTCTCGGTGTCCAGCAGAATGGTGACCGGCCCGTCGTTCTCGAGCGACACCAGCATCGACGAGCGGAAACGCCCGGTCTCGACGTGGATGCCATGCCCTCGAATCCGGTCCGCGACCAGATCGATCAACGGCGCGGCCTCGGCGGGCGGTGCCGCTTCGGAGAATCCCGGCCGGTTTCCCTGACGGGCATCGCCGTAGAGCGTGAACTGGCTCACCAAAAGAATCCCGCCATCGATCTGGGAGACGTCGAGGTTCATCCGTCCCCGGTCGTCGGGGAAGATCCGAAGCCGAGCGATCTTGCGTGCAATCCAGGACGCCTCGATCTCCCCGTCGCCGATCCCAACGCCGAGAAGGACTAGAAGGCCGGCCCCGATCTCACCCACGGTGTCCTCGTCGATCCTGACCGACGCGCTGCGAACCCTCTGGACGACTGCTCGCATCGGACGATCAGGCCCCCAGAAACGCGATCGCGGCCACGGAGACGAGCGCCATGCCCTTCTCGTCGACCGCCTGGCGGTAGTCCACGAGTTCGATGTCCTCGGCTCCGGCGAGACGCCCGGTGGCGGCCATATTTCCAACCGAACACCATCGAGTCGGATTCTTGCACCAGTCCATCGCCTCGATGAACGCATCGGCGTCGTTGGCGATGTACTTGGCGAGATGCTCGCGATCGTGTCGCTCGACCTCGACCCGACGGGTCTCGTCGACTGGCTTGGGTTCACCGAACTGCGGCCCCACGTGGGAGAGATCCGCGGACGACACGAAGAAGGTCGTCCCACCGACCGCCTCGAGAACCTCCGACAGTCCATCGATGAACTCGGCGTGCGAGACACGTCCACCGTCGTCGGCGATCATCGGCGCCAACGGATCGGGAAGCAGCGCCGCGACCACAGGAACCCCGGGGAAGAGATGCTGGATCCATGGAAGATGCAGCTCGATCGAGTGTTCGGGAAGAAGATCGAGTTCGTCCTTGAAGAGCCGCGCGCCAAGCTTGGCCTCGAGACGATTCACCACGTCTCGATCGGGGTCTACCCGGCCGAGCGGCGTCTCGAAACCATGGTGGGACATCACCACGCCGTCACCGATGCCGAAGTGATTCGTACCGAGGACGACGATTCGATCGGGCGGCTCCGCGTCAACCCATGCTCGATATCCGCCCGCATAGACGGCGGCACCTCGCGCGTAATCGATGTGGGGCACCACGAGACCGGTGACGGGGGATTCGAATTCCGGATCCTCGGCGTCCTGAAGCCAGGTGTCGAGAAGCCCGGTCGCCAGTTCCGAAGCCCAGGCCCGCCGAGCCTCCTCGTCTTCGGGAGGTGGAGCGCCCCCGGCCGCCTGATGGGCGAGCTGGACCAGACTTCCACTCGCACTGACCGGAAAGGCACCATGCTCGACCAGTCGATCGGACACCTGCTTTTCATAATCATCGAAGGTCGGGCCCCAGAGCAGACCGAACTTGTCCATCTGATCGACCAGCCCCGCGATCTGCTTCCGAGCCTCGGCGAGATGCTCATCGCGCTTGGGGTCGTCTTCTCGGACGATCTTGTCCACGATTGCATCGATGGACTGTGATCCATCCATCAGCTGCAGAATGGAAAGCGCCTGCGGGGGCACCACCATCGTCTGCTGGATGAGCATCGACGGATCGCGAAGCGCCACAAGCTGCTTTCCGTCCTTCTGAACGGGAATCGGCTGCACGGGACGGGCGTGAGGGTTCGTGAGGTGGGGGGGCATGTCGCTCATAGGCTGGCAGTGTAGCCCCGCCACGATCTCTGGTTGATCGCCAGCGGTCCGCGAGAGCAGCTTCCTGGCCCAACCTGCGGAACTGGCCGGGCCGGTGCCTCGGACATACCATGCCTGACCCGAGGTTTTTTTCGAGTTCCGGGTAAGAGACCGGCAACTAGGACGTTCAGAAGCCGACAATATTCCTGTTCCGGGGGCAAAACAGGTCCCTGGATTCTTCACCACGATCGAGCGCGGGAAGATTCTCTCCCGCCTCACCCATTTCAGACCAATCGCGGGTCGCTCCCTGGTCCTATCCTGGGAATCGTCAGTCCCGCCCATCACTCCTTTCTTCTCTTCTTCCCACCGCCAACGAGCCATGACATGAAGATCATCGATTCGCCAGTGTCCAGAATGCTTCTCACCGCCTCGATTGCGTCCCTCCTGATTGCATGCGACGGTGGCAAGGACGGTTCCTCGAGCGCCAAGAGCGACGACTCCACGGAACCGATGGTCGCCACCACAGACAAGGCCGCCGGCGGGGACAAGGCCACCGGCGGGGCCACCAGCACGCTGAGAAGCACCGATCCCAACCAGGCCGCCTCGAACAAGGGGAAGACGACGGTCGACAAGACCGATGCAACCGGCCTCTCACTCGCCGCCGATGCGGCGACGCTGAAGCAGGCCGGGCCCTCACCAGCGGTGAAGGCGCCTGCCCCGTCCACGGTCAAGGTCGACCCGCCGAGCCTGAAGCTGGGCAAGATGCAGCCCGGCGTCCCGAAGTCCGGCAAGGTCACCATCACGAACACCGGCACCGAACCCATCCAGATCAAGAAGGCCGTGGCGAGCTGCGGCTGCACGACCCCCAACTGGCCCAAGGGACCCATCGGCCCGGGCGAGAGCGCCGAGATCGACATCACCCTCAAGCCCACGCTCAAGCAGGGGCAGAAGCTCAAGAAGCGAGTCACGCTCACCATGGTCGACGGCGGTGCCCCCACGGTGATCCCGGTCGAGGGCGAAGTCGGCCTCTACGTGAAGATGTCGCCCGACTTCCTCGATGCGTCGAAGATGGATTCCGATGCGGCGCAGGTCGTCGTCCTCGAATCGGCCGACAAAATACCGTTCGCGATCGTAAGCGTCGAGCCCGATGTGCTCGACGAAGCCAACCCCGACAAGTCGCTGAAGCACGAACTCACCATGAACTGGGAGAAGTGGGAGGCGGCCGGCCGCCGTCCCACGCTGAAGTTCCTCACCGACCACCCCAACGCGCCGGAATTGAGCATGACCGTTCGTCGTGCCATCGTCCGCCCCCAGGCACCGACGCCGACGCCGCGACAGGCGACGAGCAGGCTCGTCGCCGCGGCCCAGGCCAACAACCTCGAGGGCGTCAAGGCCGCAATCGCCGCCAACGACGATCTCACCTCCACGAGTCTCGGCGGCATGACCGCCCTTCTGTGGAGCTGCAAGAACGGCAACGAGGAGATTGTCGACGTTCTCCTCGCCGCAGGTGCGGACCCGAATCTCGGCAACAAGGTCGGCAAGCGAGCGGCCGCGATCGCAGCCGAGAACGGCCGCCTCGCCGTTCTGAAGAAGATCATCGCCGCGGGCGGCGAAGTCGACTCCCTCGACGACATCGGCGGAACCCCGCTCTTGTGGGCCTCCGCCCTGTCGAAGAACCCCGAGACGGTCGCCTTCCTGATCGAGAGCGGCGCGGACGTCAACGTGATCGACACGAACGGCATGACGCCTCTCATCTGGGCGGCGGGCATCGGACAGCCGGAATCGGTGGACCTGCTCCTGAAGAACGGGGCCGATCCGAACATCATCGAGATGCACGCCAAGGAAACCGCTCTCATGCGGGCGGCCCGAGTCGGGCAGCCGGGCACCATGGAGATCATGGTGGCGGCGCAGCCGGATCTCGAGATGCGCAACATGCTCGGGCAGACCGCGCTGATCATCGCCTGCAGCTCGGGCAGGCTCGACACGATCCAGACGCTCGTCGAGGGCGGCGCGGATCTCGGTGCGAAGGACACCCGAGGATGGACCGTCCTGGATCACGCCCACGCGAGAACCGACGCCGATCGAGCCGCCG
>PKCT01000172.1 GCA_002862325.1 Phycisphaerae bacterium | reverse complement strand
CTGCCCTGGGCCCTGCCGAGCATCTTCACCGGACTCCGAGTCGCGGCCGGGCTCGCAGTCATCGGTGCGATCGTCGGCGAGTTCGTTGGTTCCTATGGTGGCGACCGTGCGCCTCTCGGACTGGTCATCACCAGCGCGTTGCGACAGAATCAGACGTCCACGGTCTTCGCGGCGGTGACGCTCGCAGCGTTCCTCGGCTTTCTTCTGTTCGGTATCGTCAACCTGGTCGGATGGCTGCTGCTGCGTCGGTGGCACGCATCCGCCCAATGAATCTCCCCCCTCGAAGGGTCTGGAGTCTCGATGCATCCACGTCTCTACGCGGTCCTTCTCCTCGCCATCCTCGTCTTGAACGCATGCGATCGTCCGCAGGCTTCTTCGACGGAGAGGCAACGCGTGACCATTCAGCTCAACTGGTTCCCCGAACCCGAGTTCGGTGGCTTCTACGCCGCGAGGGACAATGGCCACTTCGATCGGGAGGGGATCGAGGTCGAGCTTCGTAAAGGCGGAGCGGATGTTCCCGCCGGACAGCTCGTCGCGAGCGGCAACGTGGATTTCGCGATCGTCTCGGGTTCCCAGCTGGTGACGCTCCGGGCGCAGGGTGGACGGGCGACCGCGGTCTACGCCACCTTCCAGAAGTCTCCGCGAGCACTCATCGTCAAATGGGACTCGCCCCTGAAGACGATCGATGACCTCTGGAACGCGGACGAGACGATCATGGCGCAGAACGGGCTTCCCTTCATCAAGTGGCTGAATCGATCGATCGGCCCGACCAAGCTGAAGTTCATCCCGTACACGGGCTCGTTCGCGCCCTTTCTCCAGGGCACCGTCGCCGGCATGCAGGCCTTCGCGACCGCCGAGCCGGTCCAGCTGGAGAGCGATGGGGTACGGATCAGGGTGTTTCTGGTCGCCGACGCGGGATTCAACCCGTACGACGTGATCCTTGCGGTCAACGACGGTCTTCTGGATCGGGATCCCGAACTCGTGACCCGTGTCGTCCGTGCCATCACCCGTGGCTGGGAGGACTATCTCGCCTCGCCGGGTGCGACCAACAAGACCATCGGCACACTCAATCCGGACTTCAAGCCGCGAACCCTGGAGATCGCTGCAGCGGCACTTCCGCCGTTCCTGATCTCCGAGGATACGAAGGCCCATCGACTTGGTTGGATGACCGACGCGCGGTGGACAAGTCTCCAGGACAAACTGGTCACCCTCGGCGAACTCGATCCGAGTCGTCGGGAGTCGATCGGTCGGATCTTCCTGAATCCCAGGTGGCCCGGAGATTCGCCGGACAGCGCCCCGGGGCGGCCCGACGAAGCGGAGATGAGTTCGACCGATGGGGGCTGACGCTCGCGAACCGGAGCGCGAGTCGGTTGTGGACCCTGCCTTCGAACGAACCATTTTGCATGTCGACATGGACGCCTTCTTCGCGTCCGTGGAACAACGTGATCGGGCGGAGCTCAGAGGACGCCCCGTACTCGTCGGAGGGCAGGGGGGGCGTGGCGTGGTCGCGGCGGCGAGCTACGAGGCTCGCGACTTCGGGTGTCGATCCGCGATGCCGATGGCCGAAGCGAGGAGACGCTGTCCCGAAGCGGTGATCATCTCGCCGTCGTTCGACCGCTACGAGGACGAGAGTCGACGCATCATGCGGATCATCGAGTCCGCCTCGCCGATGGTCGAGCCACTCTCGATCGACGAGGCGTTCGTCGACGTGACGGGGTCCAGACGTCTCCTCGGAGAGGGTGTGGACATCGCTCGTGCGCTGCGTGCTCGAATCAAGGAGGACACCGGGCTCACCGCCAGCATCGGCGTGGGACCTTGCAAGTTCGTGGCGAAGATCGCGTCGGACCTCGAGAAGCCCGACGGTCTCACCGTGATCGGTCCGGTCGGACTCGCCGATCGACTGGCACCGCTCCCCGTGGGGCGAATGTGGGGCATCGGTCCTCGAACCGTCGAACGGTGCACCGCCGCGGCGATCGAGACGTTCGGAGATCTCCAGCGACGGTCGCCCTTGGAACTTCGAGAACTCCTGGGCTCCTCGGCCCAGCGATTCCACGATCTGGCCCACGGTCGCGACGATCGCCCCGTGATCACGGACCGCCGCGCGAAGTCGATCGGCCACGAGCAGACCTTCCATGAGAACATCGAGGATCCGTCCGAGGTCGAGGCGGTCCTGCTTCGGCACGTAGAGCGATCCACCGCCCGACTGCGACGAGGGGGGAGAAAGGCTCGGGTCGTGGTGGTGAAGGTGCGGGACGGTTCCTTCTCCACGAATACGCGGTCGACGACCCTGGATGCCCCGACCGATCGCACCGACGTGGTCTGGACGGCAGCGAGATCCCTCTTTCGCGACTGGCCGTTTCGACCGGTGCGTCTGATCGGTGTCTCGCTGTCTGGATTGGATGCGGAGGCGACCGGTTCGCTCTTCGACGACTCTGACGTCGGAGACGCGGCACGTCGGCGTCGCCTGGACGCCGCAACGGATGCCATCCGCGGCAGATTCGGGGGCGACTCGATCGGCCGGACCTCCGCCTCGCTTTCCACGCCTCGGAATCGCGAGCGAAGCGAGGGCGCGGATCGGCCCGACTGAGATCGCCGATTCCCGTGGATCAGCCGCCGGGGGCCTTCATCTTGAGGAACTTGACGATCTCCTCGCCGTCGCGGTCGATCACGACCTGCACCTCGTCTCCAGGCTTCAGCTCGGCGAGATTGCTCACGAGATCGCTTCTGGTCTCCAGCGGGTTCTTGTCCCACTTCTTGATGACGTCGCCTTCCTCGAGTCCACCCTCCTCGGCGGTTGATCCCGGGTTGACGTTGACGATTTCAAGGCCTGCCCCATCGGGCAGCTGGCGGCTGCGGATTCCGAGCCGAACGCGAAGGGCTCGCGATCGGGTCGGGCCGGCACGGCCGCTGGAATCGCTGGGGGATGCGAACTTCAGCTTCTCTTCACGGGTGGCTGCTTCGAGCGCGATCTCGTGGAAGAGCTCCACGGTCTTCACACCCGCCGCCCGGTAGATCAGGTCGGGGGTGTCGTCGGGGGTGTGGTAGTCGTCGTGGAAGTCCGCGCAGATGGCGAAGAGGACGGGGATCCCCTGCTGGTAGAACGAGGCGTGATCACTGCCGCCACCCCGCATGCCGTCCTGTTTGACGATCTCGAGCCCGGACTTTTCGAACAGGGGGTCGAGCCAGAGTTCCATACCTTCGGCCGACTCCGCACCCGTGATCGAGAGGCGATCGCCCGACACCCGTCCGATCATGTCGAAGTTGATCATCAGCGAGATCTCCTCGAGGTCGTGAGGAGGGTTCCTGACGTAGTATCGAGATCCGTTCAGACCGGATTCCTCGGCATCGAACGCGGCGAACATGATCGACCGAGCGCCGGCATCCTCCGGAAGCTCGTCGTAGGCCTCTCGGAGACTCTCGCCGAGCATCATGAGCGCCGCGGCTCCCGATGCGTTGTCGTCGGCGCCGGGGTGAAGTCTCCCCGCACCACGGCGTGAGCCGAATTCCCCGTATCCCAGGTGGTCGAGGTGCCCGCCGATCACGATCCATTCGTCGGCGATGTCGCCGCGTCCCGGGAGGACGCCGAGGACGTTTTCGGCGTACATGGGCTCTTCTCGGATCTCACCGCCACCCTCGATCGTGCCATCGAGCTCCACGATCGTCGTCCCGGCGTCGGCGAGTCTTCGCAGTTCGGCCAAGGACCTTCCTTCGGAGTCGTGCTTCTCGATCAGTTTCGCGGCCGCCTCGGAGGACATCATGAAGACGGGGATGCCGTCAATCACACTGGACGCATCGCGGGTCAGCGTATCCACCCGCGAGTCCTTTGCCCCGGGCGTGTTCACGAGGATCACGGCCGCGGGATTCCTGTCGGCGATCGCATCGAACTTTCGGGAGAACGTCGAATACCTCGACCATCGTCGGTCGTTCCAAAGGCTGTTGCCTTCCTCGTCCATGGGTTCGAAACGAAGCATGATCGCGACCTTGCCCGAGAGGTCGAGATCCTCGGGGAAGGATTCGTAGCCGTCGGGGCCGTCCTTGATGGAATAGCCGACGAAGATCATCTCACCGTCGACCTCGCCACTGGTTCCGAGACCGGTCAGTTCGTAGTCGGTAGCGAGTTCGAACGCATGCTCGTCCTCGCCGAGGCGGCTGACCAGCCTCTGACCCTCGAATTCCCGCTTGGACCCCAGCTGGAACGGCTGCCTCCAACTGGCATCCTCCGTGTCCGGGGTTGGCCAGCCCGGCTCGAGTCCCGCGCGATCGAACCAGTATTCGACGTACTGCCTCGCATACTCCATGCCCTGCGTTCCGGGGAGGCGGCCCTCCATCCATGGACTCGAGAGCACGGTGATGTGGTCGTTGAAGATGCGTTCCGATTCGGAAGCCTCGTTCATCGCATCGCGAATCACATCGTCGGAGGTGCCGGCCTGGATGCTGGAAGCCATCAGAGACACGGAGAGAAGGCCCGACAACGAGACGAAGGGGAGACGGCGTGTGTGGAAGGTCATCAAGAATGGTTTTCCAAGGCGGGGAATGCCGGTGGTCGAATGGAACTAACAGAATAGGCGAATCTCACCCGGCGTCGGCGATCTTTGACGACGCTCCTTCTCCAAGTGGGGTCCAAACCCGCCTCAGGGCTCTACACTGCGGTCGGATGAATCGACCCGCCACGTCCACCTCGAAGTCTCGCAAGATGCTCTGGTTGGCATTGATGGTCCTCTTCGGAGTCGCCACCGATCCGGCCTCCGCGCGTCACCCGCAGGATGGGCCCCACGTGGACCTGCGAGTCGTGGTCGAGGAGACCCGGGTCGTCGTACGGGTCGAGATGAATCTCGTCTTTCTCGATTCGATGGTCGAACTCGAACGTGAGGATCCGGCCCGGATCTCGGCCGAGGAGTGGGCAGAGGTGCCGTTCGTCCTCGAAGACCATTTCCTGAACCAGGAGGTCGTCCGGATCAACGACGATCGAGCGGAGCCCGAACTTGAGGCGCTGCAGATCAACGATCCGGATCTTCGGCTCCTGCCCCTGTTCCCGGTCTCCGGCGAACGTGGGTTGCGGAAGATCCGGTTCGAACTGGTCTATCCGGCCGAGGCTCCGCCGGTCGACCGGGTGGAGTTCGTGTGGTTGACCTATCCGCCGGACATCCTCAAGGATCTGCCCGATCCACCGCCGATCGCGATCGCCGCGGAAGTGATCGCCGACGGGTTGAGGATACCCTTCGTGATCTCGGCCGATGAGCCCAGCTACAACTGGTACCGCCGGGATGGTGATCTCGAGTCCCGTCTCGCTCCGGTGCCGACCCCGCCCACACCACGTGAGACCACTCGTCCTGCGCTCGCAATAGGTCTGTTGATTCTGGGGCTGGCGTGCATGCCGGTGTGGCTGATTATCGATCGATCCACGAGACGATTCGGGCTGTGGGTCGCGATCGAAGCGACCATCTTCGGCGCAGCGACGATGGCCTTCGTCCTCGGGGTGGGGACGTATTCGGTTCAGGAGTCCGTTTCACCTCCGACCGCGGATCAGGCGGAAGCCGTGTTTCGCCCTCTGCATCAGAACGTCTATCGCGCGTTCGACTACGAGGAGGAGACGAAGATCTACGAGGCGCTCGAACGTGCGGCCGATGGGGAATTCGTGGATCTCCTGTACCGGATGATCTTCCGTGGACTGGTGATGGAAGAGGAGGGCGGCGCGGTCGCTCGAATCGCCCGGGTCCGTCCCCTGGACATCGAGGTGCTCGAAACGGGTGTCGAACGGGCGGAGGACGGGAACGAGTGGCCCGCCTTCCGCGTCCGGTGTCGATGGCAGGTCGATGGTGTCGTCAGCCACTGGGGCCACGCACATGCGAGGACGAACGAATACGACGCGATCTGGTCGATCTCGGAGCGGCCTGGAGGATGGCGACTGACCGGCGCCGAGGTGGTCAGTCAGGACCGGGTGGAGATCGATTCGGACGAGGAATTCGAGCTGTGAATTCCACCGCTGGAAACCGAGGTGACCTTTCGTCTCGCGTCGTCGATCCATTCCAGTGCGTTGGAGCCCATGCCGCTGGAATGGATGCGGAGCGTCTGGGAGCCCGCGTGGATCTCAAGCACTCGTGACGTGCTGAACGCGATCAGCCCGAGGCCCAGCAGCAGAAGGCATGCGGCCGCGAGGAGCGTTGGCAGCCAGGCACCGGGCAAGGGCGCCCATCCGACATCGATCATCGTGCCGATTCCCCCCATGATCGCACCGATGATGAGGACTGCACCAAGCAGCGTTCGGAACCACGCGCGGCGACGTTTGATCGAAACGGCGTCGATGGCGTCCAACCAGCAGGCTTGGGTGTGAGAGCCGGTCAGCGAAGGGGTGACGAGATCGATTCGGCCGGGGAGAAGATGGAGAATCGCTCTTCTGCCCAAGAGACCGGCGAGCCACGATCGTCTCATCGCGTCTCCTGGGGACTCCCGGATCTGGACACCGTGGGGCGGGTCGTCCGGTTCGGCGTTGACGGTGGGGGTGTCGACGCGGGTAGGGACCATGTCGACGATCGGCGCGGGCCGAGGGGTAGCGATCGGTTCCGGCATGGACGCAGGAGCGTCGTGCGCCGCAGGAGGTGACGGGCGAATCGATGTACGGGTGGGGCGGACCGGGGAGCCCACCTTGGACAGGCGTTCGGGGGGTCGAGGGTTTTCTCGGTCGTCGGCTCGATCACGCGTCATCTCGATCGCGTCGACGAGGCTGGGCGGATCCGCGGCTTCGACGTCGGGAAGCTGTTTGGCGTCCCATCCCTCGACGGTGGCCTGCATCAAGCTGTCCACGTCGGAGACGTCCTTCGCATCCTCCGGCGCGGGGCGATCGCATCCGAGGCCGGGAATCGTGGTGAACGGATGCCAGGTCTCTCCGATCTCCCGACGCACGAAGTCCCCTGCTCCGAGTCGATTCTGCCGGGCGAGTGCCCGGAGGTCGTTCGACGAGAAGGGGCCGAATTCTTCCCCCAGCTCGTTCCTGACGAAATATCTCACGTCCACCCTTTCGTGGTTGACTGCGATTCCGAACGTATCGATTTCGATCGGAGGGGTCAATAGTGATGCAGCATCCAGGCGAATCTCCAGCGGGGTCTGAAGTTCCGTGCGTCCGGCTCAACGCGGTATCCTGGGGTCTTCCTCCATCAGAAGGGGATTTCGGTGTTCGAAGGCTTCCTCGATCTCGGCATTCAATTCGGTCTCGAATCCGGTGTGCCACTGGGCGAACTCGGGTCCCACATGATTGCGGATTCGAACCAGGGGCTCGACCAACGGTGGTGGCGCTTCCTTGGTCGGCTGCACCCTCTCGTCGTCCACTTTCCGATCGCGCTGTCGATCGCGGCGGCCGCGGTCGAATTCGTCAACATTCTTCGACGCAAGACCATCGCTTCACCCTTCGCCTTCACCGCGACGGTCTTTGCGGCGATGGCCGCGTGCATCGCCGCATGGTTCGGCTGGTTGAATGCGGACTTCGAGAATGCGACTCCGGGAAACACGCTGTTCCTGCATCGCTGGCTCGGCGTGATCGCCGCCGGTGGACTGGTGACCGTCGCGGTCCTGGGATGCCTGGGGCGCAGCGGATCCAGACCGAGGGCGTTGAACGGATATCGATGGGGCCTGGTGGTCTGCGCCATCCTGGTCGGTGTCGGGGCGCACTTCGGCGGCACCATGGTCTACGGGAAGGGATACCTCACGAAGGTCTTGTTCGCGCCGACACCGCAGGAGAAGGCGGAGCCCGCCGCCGACCCGAAGCCGGATTCCGACGCGAACACGGTTCCTTCGTCGTCCTCGTCCGAGCGCGCGGCCGCCGTCTCCTTCGAGAAGGACGTACTTCCGATCCTCGATGCGAGATGCGTGGAATGCCATGGCCCGAACAAGGTGAAGGGCGGCCTTCGAATGGACACCGCCGCGGCACTGTTCTCGGGCGACCAGGAATGGTGGACGGTGCAACCGGGCGATCCCGGTAAGAGTCTTCTACTCAAGCGCATCGAGCTGCCCGCGGATGATCCCGACGCGATGCCGCCCTCAGGTCCCCGTCTCACCGCGGCCGAGATCTCGACCATTCGGACCTGGATCGCACAGGGCGCGATCCATGCAGGCGCCGAGACGAAGTCCGCTCCAAACGAATCCGGTGTGGATGTAGGAGTCGTCGTTCCCGATGACGGCGGGAAAGCGGTGGAATCGCTCGACGATAAGGCGACCTCGGCACTTGACGCATCGGCCTCCTCGCTCCGCGCTCGCAAGGTCCAGGTCGCGCCGATCGCGGAAGGGGCGTCGGAGTGGGAGGTGAATGGGAGTCACATCGATCCCCCCTTCGCCGACGCCGACATGAGATTGCTGGTGGGGCTTCGACCCGTCCTCGTCTGGTTACAGCTCTCCCGGTCGTCGGTGACGGACGCAGGGATCGAGACGCTGGCGGGTTTCGATCGGATTCGGCGGCTCAAGCTGGACCACACCACGGTCGGCGATCCGATCGTGGCGACGCTTCTGACGCTGCCCGATCTTGAGATGGTGAACCTCTACGGGACCGACATCACCGATGAAGGAATCGAGCGTCTCGCGACCCACCCGGGCCTGCTCACGATCTATTGCGACGGATCCAAGGCGACGGCGGCAGGGGTGCGCCGCGTCGCCGCAGCACACCCCGGCCTGGAGATCGTTGGGCCGCAGTCGTCCGAGGTGGATCCGACCGACTGAGAATGAACTGCCGACCGACGATCTATTTCGCGTCCTTGGCGTTCTGGGCGGGGATCTCCGTGAGCGTAGCGCCCATGAGGGAGATTCCGGATCCCTGAGGACCGGTTCCCATGATGATCTTGGGACTCATCTTGGCATCCATGAGCAGGATCCCGGCGTCGCCGTTGTCGCCGGTGCCGACCGTGAGCCGGGGCTTCTCCTTCGAATCCAGGAACGCGATTCCGACGCTGCCATCCTTGGCATTGGTTCCGATGAGGACTCTCGGTTTTCCGTCGTTGGTGATCGTGAGACCCTCGAGCGTCAGCTCCTTGGGGGCATCCTGACCCATGCCGAGGATCATCGCTCCTCCCAGGATGAGTCCGCCTGCGATCAGCCCGCGTCGCTGGCGTCGAACGGTGGATTCCAAAGCGGTGATTCGATCGTTGTGGTTCACTGTTGTCTCCTGTTTATCGTTCCGGGTGGGATGAGAGAGAGTCTCGCTCGAATGGTCCTCGGTGGAAGCCGGCCGGATCGGGTTGAACGCCGAAGTGCCGTGCGCGTGCGACGCGGGCTTTCAACACCCCGAGAAGGATTCGAACCTTCGACCTGCGGATTAGAAGTCCGCTGCTCTATCCAACTGAGCTATCGGGGCAATCGTTCGCATGCTAACCGACTGGCGGTTCGCTTCCACGATCCGCGTCGAGGTCGGGCGTCGGTTTCGATCGATCGATCGGGCCCCGGCCACGAAGGTTCGGCTTCGAGGATCGAGAGGGGCCGCCGAGCGAATCGATCAAGGACCGGCTCGCAGCCGCGGCGATATTGCGCAGCATGCGTTCGCGACGATTGGAGGGGCTCTCGTGGGAGGGAAGCGACAGACGCTCCCGGAGTGGGAGATCCTCGAGAGGTCCGAGCGGACCCGACCCCCGACGCAGTCTTCCAGCGCCGCATTCCACCAGACCCCACCCCGGGGGGACCTCGGTGATGTCCAGGAGGTTGCTCGAGGTGAAGAGGACGAGATGGTCGGCCAGCCGGTAGCGGGCCATCGTGTGGAACTTGGTCTCCCCGTGGAGCCGGCATTCGATGCGTTCGATCTGCCGCAGCGTTCGGCGATAGGACGCGGTCCGGCTTCCCTCGAAATCCCACCGCTCCAACTCCGGAAACAACGACCCACCGGTCTCCCGAAGGTGAGGTTCGCTTTCGGGGATGAGAACGCGTTCGAATCGTTCGCGAACCCTTCGCAGCGACGCGAGTCGTTGTTTCAGTCGATCCGCGTTTCGGTCGTCGCGGACGAAATCGGATCGGCTTCGCTTGCATTCCACCACGATGGTCCGAGGGGAGCGCGGTCCACGTCTGGCGCGTCGGCCATGGAAGAGGGTGGCCGAGACCCCCGATCGCCGATTCTGCAGTCCCCCCGCATCAAGAAGCGTGGAGTCGGCGTGGTCGAGCCAGCCTGCGACATCGACTCGGTATCGGGAGATCGGGCAGCGAACTTCGGTGGCGACGACGCGACATCCGAGCTTCACGAGCCATGCGACGGCGAGTCGCTTCAGTTCCTGGTGTTCGAACGATTCCATGGCACCACCGTCCCGGGGCGGTTCTCGGGCTGGGCGGGGAGGCGACGGTC
>PKCT01000270.1 GCA_002862325.1 Phycisphaerae bacterium | reverse complement strand
CACCACCGCCGCCTCGAGCGCCGCCGCGTCGGCCGCGGCCTTGTCGACCTGATCGGGCGTCACGAAGCGGTTCTCAAGCAGGGGTTCGACCCGCTCGAGGTAGATCTGGGCGTATGCGGCCTCGGCCGCTCGCTGTTCGACCGTCGCTTCGGCCGCGGCGACCGCTCGGGTCGCCGCCACGACCTGGGCCCGCAGGGCGTCGACCTCCAGATCGACGAGCGAGAGTTCGGCCTCGGCCTGGGCCAGCGCCGCCTCGTATGGACGGGGATCGACGATGAACAACGTCTCGCCCCGGCGCACCGGCTGGTTGTCGACGACCGGCAGGTCCACGATCGGACCGGAGACGTGGGGTGCGATGCCGACCAGGTTCGCTCTGACCGCGGCGTCTTCGGTCCGCGGCAGGTCGTCCAGCAGGTTGGCGAGGACCAGGATCGACAACAGACCGCTCGCCATGAACACCGGTCCGAGGATTCGTCCAGCCCATCGCTGCGGCGTCTTCCGTCGGGATACGACGGAGTCCTCGGGGGCGGGCGTGACCTTGGCGGGGTCTGACATCGAGCGAGCGTTCCCTCAGGTTCGGAAGAACCAGATCCAGAAGATGATCGAAATGGTGACGAACACACCGAGATAGGCGAGCCCATGGCCGTAGAGATGCTCGTCGATCTTGAGCTTGACGAGGATCTCGCGCACGATCACGAGGCCGAAGATGCCGAGGATGACGGCGAAAACCCAGGACGGAAAGAAGGCCCCGCCGATGTCGAAGATCGGATCGCAGCCTCCCAGGACCAGGACGGTCGGCAGGAGAAGCCCCGCGGCCCGGGCGGTTCTGCCTCGATCGACGCAGCGTCGGATTGTGGAGGAGCGTCTCATCAGGTGAAGATGGTACATTCGAACGCGTGATGCGACCGGCCATCCTCAGATCTCCCGGGCTCCTCTGCCTCCTGACCGCCATCTTCGCCGGTGGGTGTCGATCCGACGAGCCCTGGGTCGAAACCGACCCCGACGCCTTCGTCGCCCGAAGTCCGGGCGATCCGTGGACCCCCGAGGACGCACGACGGCGCGGGGAGGATCCCGCCAAGCCGAACGGACAGCGGGACGAGCGGAACACCGGTCCGCTCGCACGGATGGAAGCGAGGATGCGACAGCTGCCCGCCGGCCCCGAGGGGAGCGCAGGCGAGGACGTCTCTCTCCTCCACCTCGTCGAATTCGCCCTGACGAATCGTCCCGAGACCAGGATCGCGTGGGAACGGTCGAGGGCCGCCGCGGCGGAGCTCGGCATCGCCAAGGGGGCGTGGTATCCGGTCCTGGGCATCTCCGCGGACTTCTACTACAACCGGGTGCTCTTCCCCGCGACCGGACAGGCGCTGCAGGTCGATTCGCTCAATCTGCTGCCCCAAATCGGTCTCAACTACGTGCTCTTCGACTTCGGACGCCGAGAAGCGGACGACGATGCGGCTCGTGCGACGCTTCTCGCGGCGAACCTGCAGACCAACCGCGTCCTCCAGTCGACCGTGCACGACGTCCAGGTCGCCTACTTCCGTCTCGACGCGGCGCTCGCGGCGAAGGAAGCCGCGGAACGGAACGTCGAACTGGCCGAGACCGTTGTGGACATGGTCGAATCGCAGATGCTCGTCGGTCTCGCGACCGCGCCGGATCTCTTCCTCGCCCGCCAGGATCTCGCCCAGGCCCGGTTCGATCTCCAGGCCACGGTCGCGGTCATCCAGACCGCCCGCGCCTCCCTGCTGGACGCGTGCGGCGTCCCCGCCACGACCCCGGTCTCGATCGCCCGCGTTCGAGACGATCAGCTCCCCGAAGCCCTCTCCTATCGCGTCGAGGATGTGATCGATGTGAGTCTCGACGGACGTCCCGATCTCGCCGCCGCCGTGGCCGCCGTGCGATCGGCCGCGGCGGAGGAGGCGAGAGCCGAAGCTGAGTTCATGCCCACGGTCGAAGTGATCGGCGAGGTCGGATACGCCTGGGCCCGATTCGAGACCTCGGTCAACAATCCACCCTTGGACTACCCGTCGGACACCGATGGCATCCCGGTCTGGAACATCGGCATCGGCGGGACGTGGACGATCTTCGAGGGCTTCATCCGGGAGAACGCGGTCCGAGCCGCACGAGCGAAGCGGCGCGAAGCGGAAGCGGAGCTCGAGCGACTTCGACTTCAGGCGATCGGCGAGACGTGGGACGCGTACTTCCGCGTTCAGGCGTTCCGCAAGCAGTTCGATTTCGGTCTCGCCCTCGTTGCCCAGAGCGAGGAGGCGTTCGCCGCGGTGAGCGCGAGCTATCGCCAGGGGCTCTCCACGATCACCGAACTGGTCCAGGCCGAACGCGATCTGCAGGAGGCCCGCGCCACGTTCGTGACCACCAGATCCGATCTCCTGGTGGCCGCCGCCGATCTCGCCTTCGCCGCGGGCGACGAGATCGGTCGCTATCCGACCGGCCCGGCCGCGCGAGCGGACTGACATGGCGACGACGACCTCTCTTCCCCCTCAGAACCGGACGGCGTTCTACCGTCCTGGCTCCTTTGGTTGGGCGCTGGAGGCCTCGGTGTCCCGATTGCGGGACTGGAACAGGGTCGGTCGTCCCGCATGGTCGTTCCTCATCGCCGCGACCATCGTGATCTTCCTGCTTCGCGTCTTCCAACTCCCGGGCGGCGTGCTTCCCGCGCTTCCGGTGCTGCTGATCACGGCGGTTCCCCATTCGTTCCGTCTCCTCGGGCTCCGACTCGCCGCGGCGACGATCTCCAGCGTCCTCGCGAGCCTCCTTGCCGAGACGCTCGGCGAGCAGCCCTGGCTTCTCGCGCTCGTCGCGGCGACCATCTGCTTCGTCGCCTTCTATCTCCTGGCCCGCGGCCTCGACCTGCTGTCGTTCCTCCTGGTCATGGCCGTGCCGATCCTCTACACGTGGGAGGCGGCGAACGACGTCGACGCCCTCGCCGCCGCCTGGATCTCGCTGCAGGTGCTGGCGATCGGGGTGGCGGTCTCGGAATTCACCGGGATGATCGTCAATCCGAAGTCCAATCGACAGGCCCTCCTTCGCGGACTCGCCCAGAGCATCCGGAAGATCCCCCTCTCCTACCATGCGCGCGGCGAACGGACCTGGACGGTGGCGCTCTTCTCGACCCACCAGAAGCTGCTGCTGGGCATCGCCGGCGAGATCGGAGACGGCGTCCAGATGCGAAACCTGGAGACCGCCGCATCTTCGGTTCGATTTCTCCTCGCCTTCCACGACGACATCCGGATCAGCGAGGACGCCTTCGGAGGCATCGAGTCGCTCCCGGGAAGGCTCGGGGAGGTGGAGATGCGTTTCCGGAGGGCGATCACCGAAGAGACGACCCTCCTCGCCGACGCCTTCGAAGCCGATGCGACGCCCGCACCGGGCCCGGATCTCGAGTCGCTTCGCGACGAGGTGATACGGACGATCGAAGCCGCGCTCGCCGACTCCGATCCGGGTGTCTCGGCGGATACGCTCGCCCACCTCGCGAACCTGCGCCATCTCCACATGCTCATGGTTGCGACCCTGCGCGTCCTGCGCAGGAGTCGCGGTACCGCACCGACCGAACTCCCCGACACGCTCAAGCTTCCCCGCATCGACACCAGGGTCGGCGTGTCGGTCTACCACACGCTGCGGGAGCTGGTCACCAAGGCGGATCCGACGACCTTCCAGTACGCGACCAAGGGCACGATCGCGGTCATGATCTCCTTCACCTTCGCGTCGATCTACTCCGACTGGCGAGGCGCGCCGAGTCTCCTGCTCCTCTCCACCCTCGTCACCACCGTCAACTTCGGCGCCCTCACCGCGTCCTTCATGCATCGAACCGTGGGGCTGGGGCTGGCGACGATCATCGCGATCCTCTCGATCATCACGGTGGGGCCGTCGCTCGGGGACGTCTGGATCTCCGCCGCGTTCACGATGGTGGTCCTCTTCCCGGCGGCGCTCCTGATCAGCAATCCACCGACCGCGGCGGCGGGGCTGAACTACGGGATGAGCATGATGTTCATCTTCACCACGTTCAACCGGCTCGAGGTAGATCTCGGCCTCGTCTCGGATCGATTCGTGGCGGTCGCAGGATCGACGATCATCCCCTGGCTGGTGTTCCTGCTCTTTCAGCCGACCTACGCGCGCGAGCGGATCGGCGCGACGCTGGGGAAGGCGATCGGACTGGTGGGTGACAGTTGGCGGACGCTCAGTCGTCCCAAGGGGCTCACGGTGGAGAACGACCGTTCGCACCAGATCGCCAAGTCCATCTCCATGGCCGTGGAGATCGCCAGCGCGATGCGAACGGAAGCCCGGGCCGACGTCCTCGCCGATGCGACGGAGGCCATGATCAGCAAGGCCCAGATGCTGCTCATCCTTTCCCGGGACCTCCAGTTCCGCTATCGCTTCTGTGGCCAGGACGGCCCCGATCCGAAGGAGCTCGGCATCATCGAAGACACCCGCCGGGTCCTCGAAGCCTGCAGCGAACTGATCATCGCTCCGGACGACGCGGACCCGCTGACCACGCAAAGCTCAGAGATCCTCGAAAAGCTGGAGGATCTGCAAACCACCATTCTCGCCGACGCGGCGAGGGACGGTACCGGCCCGGACCCAGATCGGCTCGGCCGGCTCGCACTGCTCAAGTCGTGCATGGGGATCCTGCGAGAACTCGAACACGACGCCGAGGCCTACCGCCGTCTCCTGAAGAAGCAACGCCGAATCGCCATCGGATCCTGAGCGACGACGTACACTCCAGATCCCAGAGACGTCACCGATCCGGAGTCACCTCATGCCTCGCATCACGCTTCCCGACGGGAGCGAACGCCAGTACGACGCCCCGACCACCCCGGCCCAGGTGGCCGCCGACATCGGTCCGGGCCTCGCCAAGAGCGCCCTCGGGGCGACGATCGGCGGTGTCCTCTGCGACCTCGGGACCGAGATCGACGCCGATTGCGAGCTGTCGCTTGTGACCGCGAAGACCCGGGACGGCGCGCCCGACGAGAACGGGCTGTATCTCGTTCGTCACTCGGCCGCCCACGTCATGGCCGAAGCGATCACCAATCTCTTCCCCGGGGTTCAGCTGGTCTACGGTCCTCCGGTCGACCAGGGCTTCTACTACGACATGGCGTTCCCCGACGGTGCCACGATCTCGAGCGACGACTTCGAGCGTATCGAGGCGGAGATGAAACGGATCGTGAAGGAGGATCGCCCCTTCACCCGCTACGAGATGCCCGCCGGTCCCGGCCTCGACAAGCTCCGCGACGAGGGATCCAAGTACAAGATCGACAACGCCGAACGCGCGATCGCAGCGGGTTCCGGCGAACTCTCCTGGTACGCGACCGGAGAACCCGGAGCCAACTGGGAGGATCTCTGCCGAGGACCGCACGTCCCCTCGACCGGTCGGATCGGGGCGTTCAAGGTCATGAGCCTGGCGTCGAGCTACTGGCACGGCGACGAGAACAGCGACCGACTCACCCGCGTCTACGGCACCGCGTTCGCCGACAAGAAGCAGCTCAAGCAACACCTCGAGCGGCTCGAGGAAGCCAGGAAGCGGGATCACCGCGTCCTCGGCAAGCAGCTTCGGCTCTTCCACATCGACGAGCAGGTCGGCCAGGGCCTCGTACTGTGGACACCCAACGGCGCGGTCGTCCGCCAGCAGCTGCAGGACTTCATCGGCGAAGAACTCCGCAAGCAGGGCTACGACCAGGTGTTCACGCCGCACATCGGCAAGCTCGATCTCTACCGCACCAGTGGCCACTTCCCCTACTACCAGGAGAGCCAGTACACGCCGGTCATCGACCGGGCGCAGCTCCACGAGCTCGCGACCGAAGGCTGCACCTGCGGCGACCTCGCGAACCGCCTGGACGAGGGCGAGATCGAGGGCTACCTGCTCAAGCCGATGAACTGTCCCCACCACATCCGGATCTACGCGAGCGAGCAGCGGAGCTATCGCGAGCTTCCGATCCGGCTCGCCGAATTCGGCACCGTCTACCGCTGGGAGCAATCGGGCGAGATCGGCGGACTGACCCGGGTCCGCGGCTTCACCCAGGACGACGCCCACCTCTTCTGCCGAGAGGACCAGATCGCGGACGAGGTGCGCGGCTGCCTCTCGATCGTCAAGCTCATCTTCAACACCCTCGGCATGAGCGACTATCGAGTCCGGGTCGGCCTTCGGGATCCGGACTCCACCAAGTACGTGGGCGATCCGGCGAACTGGGACAAGGCCGAGGAGGCGTGTCGCCAGGCGGCGAAGGAACTCGGCGCTCCCTTCAGCGAGGAACCCGGGGAGGCCGCGTTCTACGGCCCGAAGATCGACTTCGTCGTGAAGGACGTGATCGGCCGCGAGTGGCAGCTCGGCACCGTACAGGTCGACTACAACCTGCCGGAGCGGTTCGGTCTCGAGTACATCGGCGCCGACAACGCCCGCCACCGTCCGGTCATGATCCACCGCGCGCCGTTCGGCTCGATGGAGCGGTTCGTGGGCGTCCTGATCGAACACTTCGCCGGTGCGTTCCCCTGCTGGCTCGCCCCGGAGCAGGTCCGGGTCCTCCCGATCAGCGACAAGAGCGCCGAGTATGCGGCGGAGGTCCTGGGGCGACTGAGGGACCTCGGGCTCCGCGCGACGATCGACGACGGCTCCGAGCGGATCCAGGCGAAGGTCAAGGTGGCGACCGACATGAAGGTGCCCTATCTGGCCGTGGTCGGACCGCGCGACGCCGAGAACCGCGAGGTTTCGATCCGGGCGTTCGGCATCGAACGGAACCTGGGGTCGATGGAACTCGAGGAGTTCCTCGAGACCGTCGCGACCGAAAGTCAAACTCGGGGCGAGACCCGGTTGATCGACCGGTTCGAAGCCGTCGAAGCGTCTTGAAATCGACGGATGCCGGAGTTCGCGAACGAATTTCCGAACATCGACAGGCGTTCGCCCACGTCCCGCGTACATCATGAATGATGTTCGAATCGACGAAGACCCGACCTCGCCGGCGACCTCGCCACCCTGTGTCTCCGAGCTGGGATTCTCGAGGAATCGTTCGAGGAATACCGGGGCGAGAGGATGTAGATCCCAAGGCACCGGGTCCGATGGGGATCGAAACTCCGATCCGACACCGCGATATGACGAAACCACCCCCGGCCGATCGACCGGGGGTGGCGTTCATTCGGTTCCGAGTCCAGCCGTTCAGCTGCAGGGCCCCCAGGCGGCGAAGAGGAGTCCGAGATCGGTCGCACTCACCTGCCCGTCACCATCGAGATCGGCTGGCCCCGCCCCCGTCCCCCAGGCGGTGATCAGGAGGCCGAAGTCCGCCCCGTTCACCTGGCCATCGCCATTGAGGTCGGCCGGACAGCCGCATCCACAGATCTCGGCTACGCAATTGTCACCCAGGTCGTTCCATGCCCCGAGAATCGGCTCGGCGTCGTTCTCGCACACCGTCGATTCGAGAAGATCCGCGGTGCCGCCGGACATCAGGCGAAGTCCGCCCGCGGCGCTGGCTGCGTTGCCGGTGACCTGCGACCCCCACACTTCCAGATGTCCGCCGTCCTGGCGGAGGAATCCGCCCACCGTGGCCGAGTTGCCGAAGCCTTCGATTCGTTCGAGTCGGACATCTGCATTGACCACCTCGATCGCGCCACCTTCGGCTGCGGCCGAGTTGCCCTGGAAGACGGTCTCCCAGAACGTGGCCTGGCCGTATCGAAGCGAGACGGCGCCGCCATCCTCACCGGCGATGTTCCGGACGAACTCGCTCTGACCGACCAGGCACGTCGAGCCGGAACCGAGGGTAAGAAGCGCGCCGCCGCTCAATCCGCTCGAGTTGCCGTCGAAGCCGCACTTCTCGATCTGGGCCGCGGCCGAGTAGAGCATGATCGCCCCGCCCCGCAGGGCGACCGCAAGGTTGCCTTCGAATCGGGTCTCCCCAACCTCGAGCTCGCCGCCGTTCAGGTAGATCGCGCCGCCGTTGCCGCTGGCGGCGTTGGCCTGGAGCAGCGAGTTCTCGATCCGATAGGCGCTTCCGCCGCTCCACAGCGCACCCCCGGAGGCGGCCCGATTCTGTGCGAAGAAGCTGTCGTGGATCTCGACCTCGCTCCGCTGCTCGATGGCGAGCGCGCCGCCGGAGCCCGCATTGCCGGAACCGACGACGTTGGCGACGAACCGGGATCCAGTGATCATCACGTCCGCGTTCGATCCGTAGATGTGCATCGCACCGCCCTTGAACGCGGCCCGATTGCCTTCGAACACGCAGTTGACGAATCGAGGATCGGCATCGGCGATTTGGATCGCCCCACCGTTCTCGCCGACCGCGAAGCCATTGGCGAAGCGGATGTTCTCGTACACCGTGGCGGAACTTTCCCCGGTCCGTATGAGCAGGATCCGGCGGAGTCCCTCGCCATCGATCGTCGTGATCGGATTCCCAGCCGCATCGACCTCGCCGACGAGGTGGATGTTCGTCCCCTCCGCATCGAGGGTCGAGTCGATGGTGTGGGTCCCGGCCGAGAGCGAGATGGTCACCCCCTCCCAGGCCTTCTCGTAGGCCGTCTTGAGGTCGGGGACCTCTGGGTTGGGCACCCAGATCTGTGCGGTGGCCGACGATGCGATCGCGAGGGCCGACAAGATGCCGTACGAGGAACAGGCTGCGAGGCGGCTGGGGTGACTGGCTCTGGGCATGGTGCTCTCTCCCTGTGTTTGGGGGTTGGATTCACCGCTCGTACCGCTCGCAGACGTCGTCGTGACAGATCTCCTTGAAAATCGTGTCCACAAGGCGAATGCCCGACCGGGACACGCCGGTCCCCCGAGCCACCCCGGCGGATCCACGACGCTCGCCGATTCTTCCTCCCGAGTCCGCATTCATCGCCTTGAATCGGTGATTCGGCCGATGTACCGTCTGAGGACCGGGCTGATGGCGTTCATCGGCCCCAGACGAGTCGGGGCCGCCCCGCGGCACCCCTGGAACCGCTGCCGTATGCACGTCTTCCTTCGGCCCGCATCATGAGGACGCCCCGCGTCCCGACCCTGCCGGCCCTCGTCGCCCCCCTCCTGACCGACTCGACGTCCTTTCGGATCCGCGGCGGATCCGAACGCTGTCGTCCCATCCCATCATCCGCCGCCTGAAGAGGACTGTCTCATCGCCATTCGACGTAGAGGATTTGGACGCGACGACATGCGTACCTCCGGACCCCGCATGAACGAGCGGATTCGGATCACGCCGGTTCGTCTCATCGACGAGAACGGCGAACAGGCCGGCATCGTGGAGACCGCGGACGCGCTGCGTCGGGCTCGCGATCTCGGACTCGACCTGGTGGAGATGGCCGCGGACAGTCGCCCGCCCGTCTGCCGGATCATGGACTACGGCCGCTACAAGTACGAGCAGTCGAAGAAGGAAAAGGCCAACAAGGCCAAGACCAAGACGTCCGAGCTCAAGGAAGTCCGCCTCGGCCGATCGATGAAGATCGATCCGCACGACATCGGCATCCGCATGCGTCAGGCCCGGAAGTTCCTGCTCGAAGGCCACAAGGTGCAGATCGTCCAGCAGTTCCGCGGCCGAGAGATGGCCCATCGCCATCGCGGCGACGAACGCATGCGGGACATCATCGCCGAGCTCGAAGAGATTGGAAAGCTCGAGACCGAACCTCGCATGGCCGGACGTCGCATGAGCGTCATCATCGGTCCCGACAAGCGGAAGATCGACGCGTATCGCCGCAAGATGGAGGCCGAGGGGAAGAAGACCGAGGAGAACGATCCCAAGATCGCCGAAGAGGCCCAGCAGGTCGCGAAGGCCGATGCGGCGGAAACCGCCGAAACGGTCGAGACCAGCGAGGAATGAACCGCATGGATCGCGCCCGCTCGGTCGGTCGCTCGATCCCATGACATCGATGTTGAATCGAGGAGCCCCGTGCACGCCGCCCGGGGCTCCTGTCGTGGTTCGTCCTCGCGATCCGGTCGATTCCCGGTCGACGGTGAAGCGCGATTCCGACGGCGAGCGTGGGAGGCTCGCATCCTCCTGCAGGCGTTGACGCCGTGCCCAGCATGCGGTCGGCCTCGCGGACCGACCTACTCCACTGGAGTACTGGCCGGAGACGACGAGGTGACCGCGCCCTTGGAGTCGTAGGTCCTGATGAGACCATTGCCGTCGGGACTCATGGTCAGGCGGACCACGTCGTTCTTGATTCGCGGTCCGTTTCGCAGGAAGAAACCACCTCGCCAGGTGCCACCGTTCTCCGTGGTCGCCGCCGACAATCCGGTCATGAACGGCGTCTGCTCCGGATTCGTTCCCGACACCGTGAGCCAGCCCCCGGCCGTTCCACAACCGATCATCGCCGCGGGCACCCCGTTCCCGTTCATCACCTTGAGGCTCCCGCTGCCGACCGTCGACTCGGAGACCGCGTCCTCGAGCGAGTCCAGTCGCATGGCGACGCGACCGTCGGCGTCGCCGA
>PKCT01000107.1 GCA_002862325.1 Phycisphaerae bacterium | reverse complement strand
TCGTCGAGGCAGACGACGCGAGGATCCTCCTCGTTCGCCAATGCATCCGTCGCCTCCACGTGGCGTCGATCATCGTTCGAATCAGGGCCCGACGACGAGACGTACGCGTCGGCCATCGAGACGTGCTCGTCGACATCATCCACCGTGCGGTCGGTCGGAAGGCCTGCGACCTCGGAGGAGGAGATCTCCGCCGTCGTCGCTTCGGAATCCTTGGCGACCGGCGATGCAGAGGCGGACTCGAGTCCGGCGTCGACATCGGGGATCAGCACACCACCGGCACCGATGATGAACCGATCCGTCTTCCGAGCGGGACGTGGCTCGACGGCGGTCTCGACCACCCCATCTCTCGAGGAGGGATCCAGGTCGGGCTCGACCCCGGCCTCGGTTTCAGGAGCCACCCCCGGCGACGGGTTCGGCTCCGCGCCGGTCAGGAGATCCCCGCTGCTGCTCACCCCCGCCGCCCGCCGGGCGGCTTGCTGCTTCTCGAGCCGAATGGCCATGGCCTGCGCGAGCCGTCGCGTCCGGTCGCGGTCGACTTCGAGGGTTCCACTGCGGGGCGACGAAGGGTCGGCGACCGGCACCGCATCGCCCTCGACCCGTGCGTATGCCCGACGGGCCGCCTCTCGCTGCCCGACCTCCGGGGTCGGCGTGACGCCGGGTGCCGATACCGGCTCCGGGTCGGACTCCGATTCCGTCTCTCTGGTGGGAACGGAGCCTTGCTCCACGCCACCATCACGAGCCTCGGAGGCGATCACCTCGACGACGTCCCGGGATCCAAGACCGAGAAATCCGCCCTGCTTGAAGGTGCGGGTGTGGAGAATGGATGCCGTCGGACCAAGGTCCTCTTGAACGGCGTCGAGTGCTTCGGAAAGGCTGAAAGCTCTGAAGGTCTTGAGTCGCACGGATCGCCCTCCTGGCGAGACTCACGATGAAACCGGTCACATCGACCGTGTCGCCGGAGGCCTCACATCCACGGGCCCGACGACGTTCGCATGACCCGGGACAACCCGCTCGGCCCACGCGTCTTTCACCCCACAGTCGCCGTCTCCGAGCGGGATCTGACCCGTCGAATCAGGCGGCCCCCACCGGTTCACCCGAAGGCGTCGACGTCGCCCCCGCGGGGGCGGTCGAAGTCTCTTCTGGAGCCGCGGAAAGCTGGACGAGTCCGACCGACTGCACATCGAAACCGTCCACCAGTTCGTTGTAGCCGAGAACCGATACACCTGCAAGGTGAGGCTGCAGGATCTGTCGAATCGGTGCACGAACTGTCGGTGAACTCACCACCAGGATCGGCCGTCCCGCATCGCTCAACGGACGCGCGGCCTCCGCGACCGCTCGAGCCACGGCGGTCGCGAGCGAGGATGGCACCGAGACCGTGGTCCCTGCCGCACCGCGCTCGACGTGCGCGTTGATCTGGTCCTCGACCGAGGGATCCATGGTGACCACATGCAGTCGCGGCCGACCGTTCTCGTCGAGCTCGGCGTGCATCGTGCAGATGGTTCGGCGAAGCGCGTTGCGAACGTACTCCACCAGGACATCGGTGTCGCGGGTGTGTCCGATCCAGTCGCCGACCGTCTCGACGATCGTCTCGAGATCCCGGATCGGAACGCCTTCCCGCAAGAGACTCTGAAGGACCTTCTGCAGCTCGCCGGTCTTGACCTGGGCAGGGACGAGATCCTCGACCAGCCGCGGTGCCGTCTCCTTGAGCTGCTCGACCAGCTTCGAGACCTCTTCGCGGGAAAGGAGCTCGTCCGCGTGACGCCTCACGATCTCGGTGAGGTGGGTCGTCATCACCGATGCGGCGTCGACCACCGTGTAGTTGAGCGTCTCGGCCCGGTGCCGGAGGTTCGGATCGATCCAGATCGCGTCGAGGCCGAACGCCGGTTCGCGACCGTGGACGCCGTCCAGCGAACCCGAGGCGAGACCCGAATCCATCGCCATCAGACGATCCGCGTAGATGTCGCCCTCGTCCACGACGGCGCCGCGGATCTTGACCCGATAGTGATCGGGCGGAAGTTGCATGTTGTCCCGGATCCGGATCATCGGCATCGCGAGACCGATCTCCATCGCGAGCTCCTGCCGCACCTTCGCGATCTTCTCGAGCAGGTTCCCGCCGTTCGCCGCGTCGGCGAGCCGGACCAGCCCGTACCCGAGCTCGAGCTCGAGGACGTCTACGCCCAGGAGGTCGGAGATCGGCGTCGGCTGCTCCCGTTCCGCCTCCGCTTCGGCGCGGGCCTCGGTCTCCTTGCGATGGACCTCCGCCTGGCCCGCCCGGCGCATCGACCAGCCGATGACCGCCAAGGCGGTGGCCGCGACCAGAAGAGGCAGGGTAGGGAGCGGCGTCAGCGACAGCATCACCAGGAAACCGGCGATGAGGAAGAGGGCGATCGGTTGCGATGCGAGCTGGCTCGGTATCTCCATGCCGATGTTCGATCCGCCGCCGGCGCGAGCCACGATCAGACCCGCCGCGATGGCCACGATGAACGCCGGAATCTGGGAGACCAGACCATCACCGATCGACAACATGCCGAAGACCTGCAGCGCCTGGGCCGCGGTGTAGTCGTGCATGAACATCGCGATGATCAACCCACCGACGATGTTGACGCCGGTGATGATGATGCCGGCGATCGCGTCGCCCCGAACGAACTTCGACGCACCGTCCATCGCTCCATAGAAGTCGGCTTCGCGGGTGATCTCGTCGCGGCGGGTCCGCGCCTGCTCCTCGCTTAGGAGTCCGGCCGACAGGTCGGCGTCGATCGCCATCTGCTTGCCCGGCATCGCGTCGAGCGTGAAGCGGGCCGCGACCTCGGACATCCGGGTCGCACCCTTGGTGATCACCAGGAACTGGACGATGATCAGGATGAGGAAGATGATTGCACCGATGACCGGGTTGCTCCCGGCGACGAAATTCGCGAACGCCTCGATCACCCGGCCCGCCGCGGTGGAGGCCTGGTCGGGGCTCAACTCGCCCGCGGCGAGAATGAGCCTCGTCGATGCGACGTTGAGCACCAGGCGGAAGAGCGTCGTCGCCAGCAACAGCGCCGGGAAGACGCTGAAGTCCAGCGGTCGCGTCATGTAGATCGTGGTGAGCAGGACGATCGCCGCCAACGCGATGTTCGCACTGATCAGGACGTCCATCGCGAAGGGCGGAAGCGGTACCACCAGAACGCCGATGAGCGCAAGAAATCCGATGGGCACGATCAGGTGCCGATGGGCCGCGACTCGGTAGAAGATGGATGGGAGTTCACCGTGTGCCATGGAGTTTCCTCGTCAGCGCCTCAGGCTGCCTGACCGTTCATGCGGTAGACGTAGGCCAGGACCTCGGCCACCGCCGCGTAGCTGTCGGGAGGGATGAAGTCGCCCGTCTTGACGGTGCGATGGAGAAGCCGAGCCAGCGGCTTGCGTTCGACGATCGGGATGCCGTGCTCTGCCGCGATGCGGCGGATCCGAAGCGCCACCTGATCGACGCCCAACGCCACGACCTGGGGTGCGTGCATCGACCCCTCCTCGTATCGGATCGCGACCGAGATGTGCTCGGGGTTGGTGACGATGACGTCGGCGGTGGGTACCGCGGCCGCCATACGCTGCATCGAGATCTGCTGGGCCATCTGACGGCGGCGCTGCTTGAAGATCGGATCGCCGTCCGCGTCCTTGAAGTCCCGACGAACCTCGTCCTTGGTCATGCGATGGTCCTTGACGTGCTTCCATCGCTGGAACAGGTAGTCCAGGATGGCGAGGACCAGGAGCGCGATCACGATCACGATCGCGAGCTCGACCACGAGATCCCCGATCATCGCGAACGCGGGCCCCAACGCCGCTTCGGGAAGGACGCCCAGGGTGTCGTGCATCCTCCAGGAGACGATCCCGGCGACGCCCAGGGCGATCACCGTCTTGCCGATGTCGAGCCCACCCTTCACCAGCGTCTGGATGCCGATGATGCGCTTGATGCCCTGGATCGGATTCAGCTTGTTGAGATTCGGCTCGATCGGCTTGGGGCTGATGAGGAATCCGACCTGGATGACGTGCGACACGTACGCCGCGAGCCATGCTGCGACGAGGAGCGGTGCCAGGACCAGAAGCGTGATCTCCGAAACGGATCGAAGCAGGGGAGCCGTCCCGATGTCGCCCGAGGCGCCGGCGGTCTCAAGCGTGAAGCCGACGAGTTCGCCCAGACGGTCCAGGGTCGGACCCGTGAAGATCCAGAGCAGCAGGATCACCGCGACCAGGACCAGGGCGGACGCCAGATCGGTGCTCTTGGCGACCTTGCCGTCCTCCCGCATCTTCTGCAGTCGACGCGGCGTCGGATCTTCCGTCTTTTCGCCCAGATCCTCCGCCATCAGACCCCCCCTCCGATCGTCCGACCGGGACCGGCCCAGTCGTACAGGTTGTCGAGGACGTCGTGGATGAAGTTCTCCGAGACGAGCATGATGACCTCGAGTCCCGCAAGGACCATGATCAGTCCGATGATGATCCGCACGGGGAAACCAAAGCTCAGGACGTTCAGCTGCGGGACCGTCTTGGAGACGAAGCCCATCGCGACGGTCTCCAGGAACACGACGCCGAGCAACGGAAGCGCGACCCGCAGCCCCAGTTCGGTCGCGGCGAGGAGGGTCCCCACCACCAGATCGATCCCGCCGCCTTCGGCGACGAAGACGCCGGCATTGACGTATTCGAAGCTACGAAGCACCGCGAGGAGGATCGCGTCGAGTCCGCCCATTGACAGAAAGAGAGCGATGGCCAGGAAGGTGAGCAGCTGTTCGAGCACGTCGCTTTCGGTGTCCACCGCCGGGTTGTAGAACCGACCGAACCCCAGCCCCATCTGCTGCCCCATCACCATGCCGCCGGTCTGCATCGCGAAGATCGGAAGCGAGGCGACGAAACCGATCATCGCACCGATCGCGATCTCCGCGGCCCCCAGAGGAACCAGGGCCCAGGGGTCGGCGATCGAGACGTTGGGAAAGGGAACACCACGGGCATCGAGGACCGCCCAGGCACCGACGCCGCCGACCAGGACGAGCAGCCCCTTCGCCCGCATCGGAATCGCGGCCATCGAGAGAAGCGGCGCATAGATGAAGAGGCCACCGAGGCGCATCACCACCAGGGCGGCCGGTCCCATGCTTCGTTCGATGGCGTCGATGGCGTTCACGACGAAGGCTCCGATCAACCGAGGAACATCTGCTCTGCGAAGGCCTTCATCTGGGCCGTAATCCAACCGAGAAGCACGATCGACACCAGGATCATCGCGGCGATCTTCGGCACGAAGGAGAGCGTCTGCTCCTGGATCGAGGTCACCGCCTGGAAGATGCTGACGAGCAAGCCGACGAGCAGGCCGGCAGCGAGGATCGGGGTCGAGATGATGAGCGTGATCGTCAACGCGTCCCGCACCATGTCCAGATTGTGTGATTCCATGAACGACTCCTACAGGCTCTGCTCGCGACCCATCGCGACCGGCGATCGACGCCGACCGGATGCCGTTACGGTCCGCCCCCCGCGACGCTTTGGAGAAGACTGCCGGCGACGAGCATCCAACCATCGGCGACCACGAACAGAAGAAGTTTGAACGGGAGGGAGATGAACACCGGAGGCAGCATCATCATCCCCATCGAGATCAGGAGACTCGACACGATCATGTCGATGACCAGGAACGGCAGGAAGATCCGGAACGCGATCAGGAACGCGGTCTTCAGTTCGCTCAGCACGAACGCGGGGACCAGTGCCACCAGGTCGACGTCCTCCCACTCGGGTTCGCCCTGCGACTCGTAGTCCCAGCCCTGGAACTCGACCATCATCACGACGGTGCTGTCGTTCCCTGCCCGCGCGATCTGGTCAATCATGAACGCACGAAGCGGACGCTTCATCCCCTCCCACGCGGCCATCGAGTCCCGCTGGTCGATCGGCGCGTCGAGATACGGCTCGAGGCCTTCATCCCACATCGCGGAGAGGGTCGGCGCCATCGAGACGAAGGTCAGGAACAGACTCAGGCCCACGATGACCTGGCTCGGTGGCAGTCCCTGGGTTCCGAGCGCCTGCCGGAGCAGCCCGAGCACCACGACGAATCGCGTGAACGAGGTGCACAGGATGAGGATGGAGGGCGCGATCGTGAGCAGCGTGAGCAGCAGCACGATCGAGATCGGTGCGGACGTACTCGCCGCGCCGTCGGGAAGGGCGGCGGCCGCCGACTCGACGAAGGCCACCGGATTCGAGAACGCCTCGGCATCCGCGGGTGCCGCGACAGGCACCTCGACCGACGGCGAGGCCGAAACCTGCGCCAGAAATGGGCTGGTCGGTGAGGCCATCAGGACTTCCTGGTCCCCCACCGGGGTCGCCTGCGGGTGAGATCGACCATGTCAATGTCGTCCCCGGTGGCGGGGAACGCGGGATTCGAGCTGCGAGCGCGACCGGTGCGATCGTACGCACCGAGATGATTCTCAAGATTCGCGGCGAAGGCCGGATCGGCCTGACGCTCCACCGCCCCCAACCGCGTTCGCAGCCCCGCAAGCTCCTCGGGGCTGGAGAATTCGCTCAGGGCGGTGACCTCTCCACCACGTCCGGCATGCTGGTGGAGGAGAATGATCTTCGGTCCGCACTCGACCAGGACCAACGCACTTCCGCGGCCGAAGGGATAGCGGGCGAGGATCGACATGACGCCCGCGGGTCGACCGGGGACCACGCGTGCTCCGTTGACCTTCCATCGCTTCAACATCCACGCGCCAGCTCCCATCACCAACAGCAGACCAAGCACCCGCAGCTCGGGTGCCTGCCACCACGCGTTCGCGGCGGGCTTGGCGTTGAGAGGGGCCGATGATGATGTTCTCATGGACGCCCGCAAGGGTCGAGGCGAGTCGGACGTCACCGCCGAGGGCTCGACCATCGGCGCGGCGACCGCGGATGTCTCGGGTGCCGGGACGGACGTCGGGGCGTCGCCGATCAGGCGATCGGCCAACGCCTTGGGGTCGAATGGCGTGTTTCCTACCGCGTCGACGGCGACCCTCCCCACGCCGCTCTCGATCGTGGTACGAGCGGTCCCGTCATCGATGGATGACTGGCCTGGGAGCATCACCGCAAGGGTGACGACGATGGTGCTGAGCAGATCCATGAGGCGCCTTCCTGGCTGGGATCCCGATCGACTCCGTCGATCGCGTATTGCCTGTCACCGAGCGGGATATTCCCGCTCAGCCAGCTTCGACGCCTGTTGCGCCGCCGATGATCTCGTTCACTCTGACGCAGAAGTTCTCGTTGAGCACGAGGACCTCACCCCGGGCGACGTGACGATCGTTCACATAGATGTCGACCGGATCGCCTGCGGCCTTGTCGAGCTCTACCACCGAGTCCGGCGAGAGCTTGAGGACGTCGTCCACGAGCATTCGGGTCCTTCCGAGCTCGATTCGCACGTCCAGATCGACGTCTCCAAGCATGCCGATTCCAGCGGCGCTGCCCGGCGTGGAGGGCTGGCCGAAGTCGGGAAGGTCGACCGCGGACGCCGCTTCCTGCGACATCTGGTCGACCTGCTTGGCGGTTTCTCTGATGGCCTCCTCCTGCGGGGTGGGATCGGAGGTGGGATCGGAGGTGGGATTGGGCTGTGGCTCTGACTCGTTCACGGTTGTGGCTCCGCCATCCATGCGGCTCTCGGGAAAGACACGAAGATCGCCGGCGTCCTGCCGACGGGCCCCCGTGTGTCATCGGACGCTGGGGGGACGTGCCTGCAGAGAATGCCGAACCCACCCGACTCATTCGCGCAGGTCCTGCGCTTTCGTCGGATTCGTGTCTCGAACACCTCGGGCCCGTGGCCCAGGAGCCTGCGACGGTCAGCGATTGACGCGGCGGCCGATGTCCATCACCACGATCACGTCCTGGACGATCGGCCCGTCCGGCTGGGATTGCAGTTCGGCCGCGACATCCAACGTCGATGCCAGACCACCATGTTCCCCCGTCTCGAGCTCGAAGGTCCCCCCCAGCGTGCTGGCAGGACGCCTCGAGAAGAGGCCCTCGGAATCGATGGACCGCTGAATACGGGTCTCGATGGTGGCGAGATCCGCCGATTCCAGATCGCGGCGACCGGCGGACTTCCAGATCTCCGAGAGTCGAGCATGGATGGTGCCGGCCAGTCGTGCGGACTCGGCTTCGATCCACATCCGATCGCGTGCATCGACCTTCAGGAAGACCCGGGTCGGATAGCGAAGGGCGATACCGCTCGAAGCGTTGCCGAGATGGCCGTCGAAGATCACGACCTCCTCGTAGGTGACTTCGTGCTTGGGAGCCTCGATGGTGGCGGACATGCCGACCGCCTCGGACGAACCCGAGCCTGAGAACATCATGAATCCGGCCCCGATCACCGCGGCCTCCACGACGAGCAGTGACAACGTGAGCACGCCCCCACGACCCCGCTTCTTGGGGCTCTTCGTCGGTTCGGTCCCCTTGCCGTTTCCATCCGATTCCTGATTGCCGGCCATCGTTGATTCTCCCTCGAGGTGCATCGCGATCGAGGAAACAACCCCCAATCCGAGACGACTCGCTTCGAGCATCGGGAGGTTCCGACGGATACTTCACTCTCGCCGGTCGAATCCTGGGGATTCGGTCGTTTCTGCGCTGTTTCGGCGGCTGGAATCGAGTTCCAGGACGCTCAGCGCCCCGGGCCGGACCGAGAAGTCGGCCCGCTCGATGGGATCCGGCCGATGGGGCGGGTCCCCGTCGACCTGCCAGCGACGGGCGGGGTCCAGGTGCAGCTCGAGCTTTCGCCCTTGGCCGTAGATCAGTCGACGGCTTCGCAGATGAAGTCCCATCCTGGCTCGTGTGAGCCAGCCGAGCAGCCCGACGACCGATCGGCAGGGCATGATCGCCACGTCCAATCGCCCATCGTCCATCACCGCCCGTCGCGCGGGGTCGACCCGGATGGCGTACTGCCGCGAATTCGCCACGATCACCAGCCCTTCGATCCGGCGGGCGATGCAACGCCCGTCCAGCACGGCGGTGACGGTCGGGAGTGAGAGCCGCAGCGCCGCCCTCAGCATCGGGGCGACGTAGGAGAGGTTCGAGACCGATCCGGTGCGACGCGCCGCCAGGTCGTGCACCACCTCGGCATCGAATCCGAAGGAGGCCATGAGAACGGCGGTCTCGACGGGCCGTCCCGCGACGGCGACGTCGATCAGGTCGATCTCGCGACGTCGCCCACGCTCCAGGAGATCGATGATCCCGTCGGGATCGTTGGTCATCCCGAACTCCCGCGCGAAGAGATTCTCGTTTCCTTCGGGACAGTGGACGATCGGGACACCGGCCAAGGCGGCCTCGGTCGCCACGAGCCGTACCGCGCCGTCGCCACCGATCACCACGATCGCCCGGTAGGATCCACCCGACAGGAAGGGCCGCAACCAGGTCTCCGGTGGCTCGCGTTCGGTCGGTCGCAACTCGAGCTCCACGCCCCGGCGTCGAGCCGTCTCCGCGAGGGCGGCGGCCTTCGCCCGTGCCCGGCCGGCACCGGAGATCGGGTTGAAGATCGCGAGAAACGCCATGGGGAGAGGATACAGCTCCGGACTCGTCCCCCCGCATCAGCTGCCAAGCCGGCGTCGACCGCATACGATGTTCGGAATGATCCGCCTCCCACGACGAATCAAGCCGGCGAGCCCGTCCTGGTGGACGCTTCTGCTCATCTGCGCCTTCACGCTCGCGGATTCGCCCGCGAGCGGACAGGTCGAATACCGACTCGGTCCCGACGACTCCTGGGAGGAATCGTCTCCGGTGCCCGGGACCGCGGAGTTCCAGGTCTTCCAGGCCAGGAAGGCACTCGCACTGGGGGAACCCCAGCGAGCGAGGGCACTCGCCTCCTCGTTCCTCGATCGCTTCCCCACCGACCCCTTCCGAGCGGACATGCTTCTCATCAGAGGCGATGCCCTGCTCCAGATGGGCGACGAGTACAAGGCCCTCTTCAACTATGAGGAGATCACACAGCAGCACCCGGGAAGTCGGGTGTTCGTCATGGCGTTGGAACGCGAGTACGACATCGCCACAGCGTACGCGAACGGTCTTCGTCGAAAGTTCTACGGAACCTTCCGTATCATCGACGCGTCCGACGACGCCCAGGAACTGCTCATTCGCATTCAGGAACGGCTCCCCGGAAGTCGTCTCGCCGAAGATGCGGGCATGGAACTCGCGGACTTCTACTTCCGCCGCTCCGAGATGCGGCTCGCGGCGGACGCCTACGACCTCTTCATACAGAACTACCCACGATCCGATCGAATCGAGAAGGCTCGCGCACGACTGATCCAGTCCTACCTCGCCTCGTACCGCGGGCCCCAGTACGACGACGCCGGACTCCGCGACGCCAGACGCCGACTCGAGTCGCTTCGTGCGGTGCAGCCCGCCCTCGCCCAACGCCTCGGGGCGGACTCGCTGCTCGTGCGAATTCGTGAATCGGAGGCCCAGAAGCTCCTCACCACATCGCGCTGGTACCTCTCGATCAACGATCCCGTCTCCGCCGAGTTCTACCTGCGACAGGTCGTCGAGCGCTACCCCGGCACGGTCGCCACGCTGCTGGCC
>PKCT01000230.1 GCA_002862325.1 Phycisphaerae bacterium | reverse complement strand
CCGTGATGGAGTTTGTGTCCTGATCGCGTCAGCCCTTCTCCTGGGACTTGCAGGTGGCGTCCCCGGATGTGATTCGGTGCCCAAGGGACCTCGCAAGGATCTCGAGTGGCCCTGGTGGCCGGAGACGATGCGAATCGTCGATCTCACGCGAGTCGGTCGACCCAACGCGGAAGGGAGACGTCCGATCGAGGTGCGAATCCTCTTCGAGGACGCCGGAGGTCTTCCGGTACGGGCATGCGGCGATCTCAAGGTCGCCATTCGACGGGCGAACGAGCCCGACGATCCGGTCGTCGTCGAACTCGACCTGCAGGATCCGGCGGTTTCTCTCGAGATGTTCGAGGAGATCACGGGCTGCTACTTGATTCCGGTCTTCGTCGATTTCCCGGGGCTGATCGAAGGCCGACGGATGGAAGTCATCGCCGACTATGTCGGCCGCGACGGCATCGTGCTCGCGGACGAACTCAACTTCGATCTCGAGATGGACATCGCCGACTAGGGCATGTCGGCGTCGACCTGGCCCGTTCGTCGATACTTCTCCCGATACTTCTCGAGCATTCGCCGCTGTCTGCTCCCGAGATCGATCTCGCGGCCATCGATCCAGGCTCGCAGCGGAATCGCGTTCATCTCGAGGGGATCGCCGTCGCAGATGAAGAACGTCGCGCTTCGTCCCGGGGTGAGTGAACCGATGCGATCGCCGACTCCGAGAATCTCCGCGGGGCCGCGGGTGATGGATCTCAGCGCCGCATCCTGGGAGAGTCCGTGAGCCACGGCCGTCGCCGCGTTGTGGGCGAGTCCTCGCTCATGCGCTGGTTCGTCCTCGAATCCGATCGCGAAAGGAATGCCGGCCTCTTCGAGGATGGCGGGGAGGGCGAGCGGCCGGTCGACCGAATGATGGCGGGACGAGGGCAGCCTGTGGATCCGGGTCAGGATCACCGGGGTTTCCGTGGTCTGGAGAACGTCGATGCAGTCCGCGGCGTTCGAGCCCCCGACGACGACCGGGCGGTAGCCGCGAGCCTTCGCCCAGGCGATGGCGGATTCGATCTGACCCCTCGAATCCGCGCGAATGAACACGGGACGTTCGCCTCTTAGGACGGGTTCGACCGCGGCGAAGCGAAGATCGGTTCGGATCGTCGCATCGACGTCCTTCGCCCGCTTCCATGCTTCCGCGTCGTCGAACCACTGGTCGATCTCGCGAATCCGATTCTGGATCGACTTGGCCTGGTCGTCGCGACTGCGTCGCATCCACGACGCGGTGATCGGCGTCATCGTCGGCCAACTGACCATCACCCCGGCATCCCGCACCACGGCGAGGTCCTCGGTCGTCCAGCCATCCATCCGCAGGACGCTCGTCCGACCGGGGATCGTGCCACCGATGGGAACGGCGAAGGTGTGGAGAATCCCCGCGGCTCGGGCGACCGGGATGAGATCGCTGTCTGGATTCACCGCCAGCCAGGGTGCCACTTCGGGACTTCGGCTCGCGCCCTCGCGGCGGTCGTCGGTCGCGTCGACCTGCTTGACCTCGAGCAGTCCGATCTGGCTCGGTCCCGAAATGAATCCCGGGACGACCGTCAATCCTCCCGCGTCGATGATCTGCGACTCGTCGGACGCCGGCTCCGGCGAGCCCTCACCGATTCCGACGATCCTCCCCTCGTCGAACTGGATCCACCCCGATTCGATTCGTGCGGGGTGCTCGTCCGAGACCGGGTGGATTCTCGCGTTGATGATGGTGATCGATCCGTCCTGGGGCGGTGCGGGCACCTGCGCCGACTGCGACCAGGCGGTCGATGCCGGGAGGAGGGCGATCACGAGGCTCCTGAGAAGTGCGTTCAGGTTGGTCATCGCGCGATCTCCTTGGTGCCTCGGGCGTCGCTTCGGAGCCGGCGTTCTCGCGCCAGCGTTCGGGCGAGTTCTATCATCGATCCGGACCCGCAGCCGCACTCACCGGCACGGACCTGCGTCGGGTCTTCACCACGCCCGACCCGTTCGAGATAGGCCGTCTCCCGGTCGATCAGCATGCGGGCGATGAGCGAAGTCGGTCTTGGGCCGTCGGATTCCGAGTCCGGGGCGGTGCCGGACGACGATGGCGTCTTCTTCGGCTTCCGGTCGTTCCCCATCAACTCGCCCAGCAGACGGCCTCGTTCGACCATCGCCACGGAATGGGCCTCCTCCGCCTCGAGGCGGTCGTAGTATCTGGCGCCGTCGATCCAGGTCTGCTGGCACCGAGCGAACGAGGAGAGCGGTGGTGCGTCCCAGACCACGAAATCCGCGTCCTTACCTGTCTCCAGCGAGCCGATGCGGTGATCGACGCCCAGTTGACGGGCGGGATTGAGCGTCACGAACTTCAGTGCCTCGTGGGGATCGAGGCCGCCCCAACGGACCGCTTTGGCCGCCTCGTCGTTCATTCGAGTCGCGACTTCACTGTCGTCGGAGTTGAAGGACACGAGAACCCCCACATCGTGCATCAGTGCGCCGTTCTCGGGAATCGCGTCCATCACCTCCATCTTGTAGGCCCACCAGTCGCTGAAGCTGCTGGCGCCGGCGCCGTGCGAGGCGATCGCATCGGCCACCTTGTAGCCCTCGAGAATGTGCTGGAGCGTTCCGATGCGAACGCCGTAGCGTTCACAGAGACGAAGCAGCATGAGGATCTCGTCCTGGCGATAGCTGTGGCAGTGGATCAACCGCTTTCCGTCGAGGATCTCGATGACCGCGTCGAGTTCGAAGTCCGGTGCCGGTGGAACCGTCTCCCGGCGGACCGAGATCGGCAGCGCCTCGTAACGAGCGATCGCCTCCTGCCGCTCTCGCGCCGCCTGGAAAGCGTCTTCGATGAAGGCCGCGACCCCCATTCGCGTGTCGGGATAGCCACTGCCTCGCTTGACGTTCTCACCCAGGGCGAACTTGATTCCCGGCGGGGCATCGGTGATTCGCATGTCTTCGGCGGGTCCACCCCATCGAAGCTTGACGACGGCGTTCTGCCCTCCGATCGGATTGGCCGATCCATGCAGTTGATTGGCCGCGGTCAGGCCACCGGCCAGTTGGCGGTACCAGTTGATGTCGTCGGGGTTCATGACGTCGCCGATGCGAACCTCGGCGGTGTTGGGTTGGCCGCCTTCGTTGATGCCGTTCGAGATGCCGGTGTGGCTGTGGCAGTCGATCAGGCCGGGGCTCACGTGAAGGCCGGCGCCGTCGATTTCGAGCGTGTCGGCGAGGACGTCCTCGAGATCGGGACCAATCGCCAGGATCCGACCTTCGGATACGAGCAGGTCGCAGGATTCCAGGACGCCCGCGTCGCTCGCCGTCCAGATGGTGGCGTCTCGGATCACCACGTTGCGGGACCGTGGTGGCTCCAGGAAACCGTACGTACCGAGCGGTACCGGGAGGCGTTCGAGCGGCTCGAGCGCCGCCGGCGGATCCTCGGGCGGCGCCTCTTCGGTCGTCTCGGAGGCGACGGGCGACTGGTCGGCGGCGACGTCGTCGGCGGGAATCGGCTGGAGTTCGAGCGTGGCTCGTCGTCCCGACAGCGTCTCCAGTCCTCCGACGAGTCGATCGTCGAGGACCAGCATCCGCACCATCACATCCTCATTGCGATCGAATGTCGAACCATCGCAGAAGAAGGACAGTCCTCGAGACGTGATGTCGACCTGACGAAGCGGGATCTTCGTCTTGACGGGCTCCGTCTCCGGTTCGGCGTCGGTCTCGACCTCATCCGAGCGGAGCGCTTCGGATGGAGGCGTCTTCTCTTCGATCGGGGCCTTCTCCGCGTCCGCAGATTCGGTCAGCTCCATGGTGACGGTCCTGGCGTCCTCGTCAATTCGAAGCACGAGTCCATTCACCACCGCCCCGTCCACCGAAACCGAGAAGTCACCACGATGTGGAAACGCCGGTGCGGCGGTGATCTGGTCGCGACGCCCGGCCACCCAGACGTCGCGAATCCTGGTCTTCTTGTCGAACAGGGGGCCGTCGGTCACGACGAGGTTCGCGAGCCGGCCCGACTCGACCGTCCCCACCAGGCCGTCGATCCCCAGGAGTCTCGCCGGACGGATGGTGAGGCAGGCCAGGGCTTCGTCCGGGGAGAGTCCGGCGTCGATCGTTCTACGGAGCGACTCGTGGAACTTGGTCTTCGACTCCAGGCCGTCGGTCGTGATCGAGACGTCGCCACCGGCCTCCAGCAGTCTTCGAACGTTCGAGGGACCGTGTTTCCAGTTCTGGAGGTCTCGAAGGGTGACACGATCCGCGGCGTACGGAGAATCGATCTTCGGTTTGTCCGGGAACGTCAGCGGGACGACCAGGGACCGTCCGGTCGATACCAGTTCGCTCGCGCGTCTGAATTCAGTTCCGGAGCCGACCAGGACCATTTCGACGTCGAATTCCTCGGCGATCCTCGCGGCTCGAAGAGCCTGGTGCTCGTCGGTCGTCCTGAACATGATCGCGGTGTTTCCAGCCAGGACGGGCGCGAGCGCATCCAGCGCGTCGAACTGGGCTCGGGGTTCCACAGCGGACGGGTTTCGCGACTGGATCTGCTTCGCGTCCCGATGCCACGCCGTCTCTGCAAGCGTCTGCCGAAGCAGGGCGATCGCACCCATTTCGGACGACGGATATCCACTGCTCCAACCACCTCGTTCGAACGCGGCGAACTGCATGCCCGGAACCAGAGGTCTGACGTCTTCGTCCCGGTCCGCGAGAAGGCGAACCAGTCCCTGGCCGCGGAGAATCCCGGTGTCCGGAACCATGTGCGCCACCGTGAACCCCAGCTTGCGCATGTTGGATCGACGACTCTCGTCGTACTCGGTCGCGTCCCCGATCCGGAGTTGGGGAACGATTCGGTCGTTCCAGTGCGCTCCCTGCCCTCGCCGCACCCGTTCCAGCATCGGTCCCGAGGGGATCGTCATGGATGCTTCCACGAACCCTGGATACACGTAGAGCGCATCTCCCTCGTGGATCCGATAGTCGGCCGGAACCTCGATCTCGGTACCCAGCTTCTCGATGAAGCCGTCGCGCATCAGGATGGTGGCGTTCTCGACCATTTCGCCGGGTCGCGTCACGATGGTCGCGTTGACGATCGCGTCCCGTCGAATCTCCACCGCCCGAATGTCATCGGGTGGTTCCGACTGGCCATGCCCGGCGACGGTCAGCACGAGCGGAGCGAGGATGAACTTTGCGAGTGAACGCATCAGCGTCTCCCGGTGTGATCGGCGTGGTCGTGCGAATCCTTGTGGGACCGCGTCCCATCCCATACTAGGATTCCAACCGGTTCAGACACGCCAGACTGGTGACAAAAGACACCACCGCGTCTCGTCGAGACGCGGTGGCGAAGGTCTTGCGGATGTGATGGTTCAGCTGGATGCGAGATCGTCGATCAGCGCGGTCGCGGCGAACGCGAATTTCGCGGGATCGTCGTAGCCGCCGGACTCGATCGCGGCTCGGACCCGGGCGATTCGCGTCATGTCGACGTCAAGTTCCGATTGAACTCGGGTCGCGGCCATGCGGCGGGCGTCCTCGGAGATCTCGACCTCGTCCGACGGGGTTCTGTCGAACCTCTGGACGGCGGTCGGAGGTGGCGAGACTTCAGATTGAACACGGCCAGGCCGCGAAGAGCGGTTGGATGATCCAAGGCTGCCAGCGATGTTGGAAATGTCGGACATGAGGGGGCTCCACGTGGTGCGGGGGACACCAAGGGCGGAAAGAGGGGACTTCAGTGATGACTTCGCTTCGGAGCACGGTTCGGTTCGGTTGCCTCACCGTGCCGGGGTCAATATCGTCGCAGAGCGGTCAATTCCTTGAGTCCGCAGCTTGTGGGGCTTAAAACACGTAAGTGTTTGAATTTGAGGGCTTTACACTATGATGTACAAGATGCACCCAGTGCTGCGACCGGCCGCTGAAAAATTGATCTGGATCGGTTGCGACGGTGTGTCCAGTAATTCGAGACGCCGGTGCGATCAGGGTCGCTTTTTTCGCGGACGGAGATGTCTCGAGTCGGTACTGGGTTGGGTCCTGATGATTCCCCTCATTTTGTCCATTTTTTCTGGATGCGGTCCTGATCCGGCCGGTTCCGGTGGGTCGGGAGACCCGACGCGCGACACGACCGACTCGAGTGCGAGTCTGATCAACCCCGGCGACGAGGTGTTTCGAGATCGGTCCTCGAATGTGGCGGCGACTGGATTCGATCGTGGAAGGTCGACCTCCCTGAGAACATCCTCGTCCACGGGTCGGTGGTCCGTGCTGCTGACGACCGTCGGTGGAGACGGTCATCCGATGCAGGCGGCGGCGATTCGGGAGCAGATCGTTCGGGACTATCCGGCCCTTCGGGCTGCGTTCGTCCGTCCGCAGGGGCGAGGATCGGCCGTCTGGTTCGGACGATTCCCGAGCCCGTCCGATTCGGATGCCCAGGCCGTTCGCGCCCAGGTCAAGGCACTTGAGCGGAATGGGCGCCCCGCCTTCCCGCAGGCCTTCCTCTCGGTGCTTCCCGACGACTCGCCCATCGGCAAGCACGACATCCGACAGTTGCGGTTGATGTACCCCGGCGTCGAGCCCCTGTATTCCCTTCAGGTGGCGTGTTGGGGGACCTTCGGTGGCGACCAGATCAGCTTCGAGGAGGTCAGGCGGCTCAGCGAACGCGAGGTCCTGGAACTCCGGAATCGCGGTTTCGACGCCTGGTATCACCACGACGAGGTGACGAAATCGAGCGTGGTGACCATCGGTGTGTTCGACAATCGTTCCTACGACGGCCGAAGCACGCTCTATGCGCCCGAGGTGGAGGCCTTGATGCGCGAATTCCCGATGCACCGCATCAATGGCGAGGAGGCGATGGTGGAAGTGGTGCCGGGCGACTCGTCGAGTCGCGTCCCGCAGACGTGTCGACTGGTGTCGGTTCCGAAGATTCCATGAGCGCCGACGCGTCCAACCTGCCCGGGTCCACCGGCGATCCGCGAGGTCGGACCCCGATCTTCGGGCAGGAGGCCGCGATCAGCGAGCTCGTCGATGCCTTTCGTCAGGACCGCATGCCGGCGGCGTGGATCCTGCACGGTCCGGATGGCGTTGGGAAGCTCTCCACGGCGATCCGCTTCGCGAGACTGCTCCTGGAACCCGAGCCATCTGCGCTGGCCCTCGACGCGTTCGAGCCACCGCTGGATAGCCCGGATGCGCGATTGATCGACGCCGGGACGCATCCCGATCTCAAGGTGATCCGGAAGGAACTCGCCGCGACCAGCGAGATCGCACGGCTTCGAGACTCCAAGCAACGGGCCATTCCGATCGATCTGTTGCGCGAACACATGCTGGGTGGGGACGTCGAGGGGAAGCGATTCGACGCCCTGCACGCGCGCACGCCGTATCGCGGCGTTCGGAGGGTCTTCATCGTCGACGAGGCCGAGCTGCTCAATCCCCAGGGACAGAACGCCCTGCTCAAGACGCTGGAGGAACCGTCGCCACGAACGATCATCATGCTCGTCACCACGCGGGACGAGCGTCTGCTTCCGACCGTGCGCAGTCGATGTAGACGGGTTCCCTTCCGAACGCTCGATGAGCCATCGATCGATCGATGGCTGCTCGCCAACGGAATCGAGATCGACGACGCCGATCGCGACTGGTTCACGCGGTACGCCGATGGCAGCCCGGGCAGACTTCGCCAGGCGATTGACGGAGGCATGCAGACGTGGAACGCGACGCTCGCACCGGGCTTCGCGAGACTGGAGCGGGGCGATTGGCCCGCGGGTCTCGGGGAGACGATGGCCGAGCTCGTCGACGAGTTCGCCAAGAGCGTGGTGAAGGCGGACAAGCGGGCTTCGAAGGAGGCGGCCAATCGGACGGGACTGTCGAACCTCGCCTCGGTGATCGGTACCCGGCTACGAGAACGCATGAGTGAAGCGGCGGTGGCCGGTGATGATCGGACGATCGAGGCGTCGGCCCGGGCGATCGAGGCGGTCGCGGAGGCGGAGCACCGTGCGAATCGGAACGTGAACCTGAAATTCGTCTGTGCGGGCCTCGTGTCCGATCTCGGTAACGCGTTCGATGTGCGAGGCCAGGGGCGGGACCGCGGATGAACGATGCACGCACCGACATCGAGGTGGAGCGCAAGTGGCTGCTTCATCGATTGCCCGAAGGTCTCCTGGACGAATCCCTTCCGGTCCGGTCCGCTCGGATCCAGATTCTCCAGGGTTATCTCCCCCCGGTCTCGCCCGACGATCCGGCATGGCGGGCTGCGAAGATGGCGACGGAGCACGACGTGCCCACGGTCGGCCGGATCCGCGCAGTGGAAAGCGAGGCGGGAAATCGATACTTCCACACCCTCAAGGCGGGCAGTGGACTGGTCCGACACGAGTTCGAGCGTGAGATCTCCGAAGCCGCCTTCCAAGCCGCATGGCCCTCGACCTTGGGTCGACGGCTCGAAAAGACCCGCTGGCGACTCCACGAGGAGGGGGTGTGCTGGGAGATCGATCGGTTCGTCGGTCTGGATGTGATCCTGGTGGAAGCCGAGATCCCGTCGGTCGAGGCCGCCGCGTCCCTCGAGCTTCCTGCATGGTTGAAGCCCGTGGTGGACCGCGAGGTCACCGATGAGGATCGCTTCACGAACGCGGAAATGGCCTTCCGGTCGGATCTGGGGCTGGGAGACGTCGGCCGCGGGGGAAGTCCGCCGGAGAGTCGCTAAACTGCACGACCCGTGAACAGGACCGCGGGCCGACCCACGAACAGGAGATCCATCCGGTGTCCACCTTCAAGTGTGCGATCGTTACGCCATCCGAGCAGATCCTCGACGAGGAAGTCGTCGAGGTCGAATTCCCCCAGTGGGATGGGCAGAGAGGCGTCCTGCACAGTGCGGCACCATTCGTGTCCAAGCTCGGGACCGGTCGTCTCCGGATCAAGCTGGCGGCGGGAGAGGAGCGTACCTATCTCCTGAACGGCGGCTTCGCCGAGCTTCACGACGATCGCCTCGTTCTGGTGGCGGATGAGATTGTGGCGAAGGACGAGTTGGAGCTCGCGGAAGCTCGTACCCGCCTGGAACGCGCGGTCGAAGCGGTGATGGAGAGCGGCAACACGGACCTCGAGGTTCGTGCGAAGCTCGAACAGGAACGAGCGGTCGCCACCGCGGCCGTCGCCCTGGCCGAAGGCGGTTGAGCACCCGACGCCGGTGTGGGAGGTGTGCATGTCTGAAGAGGATCTGATGCTCCGGGTGGAAGCGGTACTCATGACCGCGGACCGACCGCTCGGCGAGCGCCGAATCGCGACGATTCTCGAACTCGACGACGACACCCCCAACGACGGCGGTGGAGCCGTTCGGAGGGTTCGTGATGCGGTCGAAGGGTTGAACGAGTCCTACGAGGCAACCGGACGATCCTTCAGGATCGAACGGGTCGCGGGCGGACTTCAGGTCATGACGCTTCCGACGTACACCGAAGACATCGCTCGTCTTCGCGGTGCGCGTCAGCAGTGGCGATTGAGTCAGGCGGCGATGGAGACCCTCGCGATCATCGCCTACCGGCAGCCGATTCTGAGAGCCGACCTCGAAGCGATCCGTGGCGTGAGCTGCGGCGAAGTCCTTCGGGGTCTACACGAGCGACGGTTGGTGAAGATCGCCGGTCGGGCCGAAGAACTCGGTCGACCGATTCTCTACGGAACCACCCGGGAGTTCCTGGAGACCTTCGGACTGGCGTCGCTCGAGGACCTTCCCCAGTCGAAGGAACTTCGTCCGAAGCCAGCGAAGAAGACGGCTTCCCCCGAGCCATCCGCCCCCGAGGCCGCCGCCACGGACAGCCCGCCCGCCGACAGGCCGTCCGAGACGGTCGAAGCACCGGCAGATTCCTAGTCGACGTCAGCCGCGGATCTCCGAATCGATCTCCGAGGATCGCGTCTCCAGCACCTCGATTCGATCTCCGGCTTCGATCCAACCCGCGCACCGAATCAGCGCATTCCATCCCAGCGTCGGCTTGCCGTTCCAGGTCCTGCGCGAGGTGAGCAGGTGCAGTGGTTCGACCCCGCTTCGCTCGCCCAGATCCGGATCGACCGTGGTCGCGACGCACCGGACGCAGGGCTTGACCAGTTCGAGCTCGACGCCGCCGATCCTGATCCTTCGCCATCGATCCTCCACCTCGGGCTCGGCCTCGTCGATCAGGATGTTGGCGCGAAATCGACGGGAGGACCAGTCGGGGCCGAGCGTGGACTCCAGGGTCGATCGACAGAGCACGAGCACCGGATATCCGTCACTCAGCCCGGTCGCGGCTCCTCGAGCGGGGGGGTCTGGTTGGACCCAGGGGTCGCTCGCCGGATCGTGACGCACGAGTCGAACCGTTCGTCCCAACCGCTCGCCGAGCCAGGCCGCGATCGCATCCCCCTCATCGACGACCAGTCGGTCGGCGCCCCACAGCCGCGCTGACTGCGATGTTCCGTCCCGGGGTGACAGGTCGAATCGGGCACCATCGAAGTCGAGGCCGATGCTCTCCGGCAGCGGCGTTTGCTCCTGGTCGTCGGAAGGTACGAAACCACGAAGATCCACCTGGAGGCGGGCCAGGGTCGGGAGGCTGCGGAGGGAGAGGAACGTGCGATCCTCGTCGACGAGCATCCAGTGCCGATCGA
>PKCT01000189.1 GCA_002862325.1 Phycisphaerae bacterium | reverse complement strand
GCCCTTCCTCCTGCTGGCGGAAGTCGACTACAGCAATTCCGAGGTAGGTGTCGCTGCAGACGACCCCCCGGCCAGAGCACCTCGATCGCCTCGATCTCGGCGTCGTCACCCAGGCCGAAGTGCAGTTCACCATCGTTGGTCGACGCCCAGCCGGTCCAGGGATTCATCGAACGCACCAGATCGCCGTGCGACTTCGTCTTCACAGTGACGACGCTCCCGATGCCATGGCGATTGGCGGTGTCGCTCGCCAGTCGGACGCCGAGCCAGTTCCCGTCGGTGTCGTTCCGATAGACCGAGACCGGCTCGTCGAGATTCGCCGTGACCAGATCGAGATCACCGTCGAGATCGAGGTCGCCGTAGGCGGCACTGTAGGTCATGCCGAACTTGCCGAGCCCCCATTCCTCGCTGCTGTCGTCGAAGACGAGTCCACCACGATTCCGGTACGCCATGTTGTTCTCGCGCAGCGGCTCCTGGTCCCGATAGTGATCCCACTGGGTGCGACCGAACCGTTCGACCCCCGCGAACGGAATGTCCGAATCGGTGTAGTTCCGGCTCATGCCGTTCGTGAAATACACATCCGGCCGGCCATCCTGATCGAAGTCTGCGATCTTGACCGCCCAGGTCCAGTCGGAGCTGTCCAGACCGGTCAGGAATCCCGCCTCCCGGTACGTTCCCAGACCCGTATCGAGGTAGAGCATGTTCCGCATCGTCTGTCGCGGCCAGCCGTTCTCGAGAATCCAGCGCCGACGCCCCCCCATCTCACCCATATTCAACTTGGACTTGAAGTGGGTCGTGGCCGCCATGTCCGCGACCATGAGGTCGAGCATCCCATCGCCGTCGAGATCGCCGACGTCGGCACCCATGCTCGACCAGGTCGTGTAGGGCAGGACTTCGGCGATGGCGTCTTCGAATCGAACGGTTCCGTCGACGGCGGGACCGAGGTTTCGGTAGAAGCGATCGGGATCCTCGAAGTCGTTGGCGACATGGAGATCCAGCCGTCCATCCCGATCGACGTCGATCCAGGTGGCCGACAAGGCGTGGCCCGAACCATCGATCCCCACCACCGACGTCACGTCCTCGTACCGAACCTGGCCATCGGCGTCAGCTCCTCGATTGATCAGGAAGTAGTCGTCTCGCCCGTAGCTGTCCGCGTCGAACTTCCCCTCAGCGGACTTCCACGCCTTGAAGTACCGCTCGTACTTCGGAAACATCTTGACGGTGTCGGTTTCGGGGTCGTACTCGCCCGGCGCCTCGTTGGGAAGGCCGTCCGCGGGCACGTAGCGATTGCATCCGATGTAGACGTCGAGATCGCCGTCGTTGTCGACGTCGGCGAAGGTCGAGAAGACCGAGGCATCTCGAAGGTCGAGGCCATAGGCGGCTCCCTCCTCCGTGAAGCTCGGCGATCCGGGCGTCGACCGGTTGACGAAGAGCTGATTCGGTGCGTCGTAGTTGCAGACGTAGATGTCGAGGTCGCCGTCTCCGTCGATGTCGACGAGCGAGGCGCCGGTCCCCCACGAGTCGCCGCCACCGACCACCGGATCGAGAATCCGGGTGAACCGCATGCCGTCCTCCGAGTCGACCTGGAGGTAGAGCCCGTTGTCGCGCGGCCCACCGACGCAGAAGACGTCCGGACGCTCGTCGCCATCGAGATCGCCGATGCTCACGCCACCGCAGGCGTACCCGAAGGGAAAGAGGTAGTTCTTCGGATGGTCGGGAAGAATCGGATTGACGAAGTCGATGCCGGTCCGCTCGGCGGGAAGGGACTGGAACATCGTGGGTCCCTTCGACGACGTCGGGGGACCCGCGAGCGCGATCGGAGCGACCCCCACCACCATCGAGATGACCGGGACGCCGATGGACGGCAAAAACGACATGCTCTTGCCGAACGACCTCGTGGAACGTTCCTCGTGCTTCACACCGGTCTCCGCGAATATCTCAGTGAATGAAAGACCCGGTGCGGGCGGGTGAACGCCCGCACCGGGTGGATTGCTGGAATCATAGCCTCGTCGAGCGAATGCTCGGTGACAAACGACGATCGACTCAGCAGTCGCATTCCGGGTAGTCGCCGCCGGTCGCCTTCTGAGCACAGCTCGAGTCCCACTGGACCTGACAACAGAACGCATCCGCAGCACAGACCGCATTCTGGCAGTCCTCGTCGGAGCATCCAGGATCGTTATTGACCTGATTGCAGGTCCCGCAATCGCCTCCACCACCGCTGCCGCACGACGAGGGGTCGCAATCGGGCGGGCCCGGAACGATGATGAGACGGGCACCGGCGAGATTACCCTCACCGAAGCCGTCGGGGCCGGTGAAGGAACCGATGTAGGTGTCCTTGCCGGTCACGCCTCCACCTGACACGTCGGTGAACTCGCCGAGTTGGTCGCTGCTCACGAGCGTCGTCGCTCCCTCGAAGGTCACCAGAGCGGACTCGCTGCCGCGACGATCCACGAACTCGAGGATCAGAGTGTCGCAGCAGTTCATGCCGGTGACCTGGAAGACGACGGGATCACTCGAACCCTCCGCCGCCGAGAAGAAGTGGTCGCCGGTCAGAGCCTGAGTGGCCTCCGGCCCGACGCCGTCGGTGTTGTTCCAACCAGTGACGTCGATGAACTGGAGCTGAACGCCGTCGCCCACGTTGAGCACCGGGCTCTCGACCGCCCCGCAGTCCGAGAGCGTCATACCGACGAAGCCGGTGGTCGAATCGAAGGTCCCGTTGAACACCGGACTGGTGCCGCACTGCGGCCCCGGATCCTGACCGAAGTCGATCGCCCCGACGAGGGTGTTGGTGGACCCGTCGCAACCGTTGCATTCGGTCACGGCGAAGTCCGCACACGACTGATCCCAGGCGACGTCGCAGCAGTCCGGAAGCGCGAGGCAGACTGCGTTCGCGCACCGGGGATCGACGCATCCAGCGACGACTGGGTTGGACTCGCAGCAGATGCCCTGGCTCGGAGGCAGGCAGATCTCGTCGTCGCAGGGCGTACCTTCGCCCTGATGCACGCCGCCGATCGCGGTGCAGAGCGCCTCGGGATACTGCGCGCAGGAGCTTCCGAGACAGCAGGCACCGTTTACACCGTTGCCGACGTCGTTGATCACCGTGATCCTCGCCCCGGCGAGGTTGCCCTCGCCGACGCCGGCGCTGCCGGTGAAGCTTCCGGAGTAGGTGGACTTGCCGGTCACACCACCGCCGGAGACGTCCGTGAACTCGCCGATCGATTCCTTGTCGACGAGGGTCGTCGTCCCCTCGAAGGTGACCAGGGCGGTCTCGCTTCCACGCCGGTCTAGGAACTCGAGGATGAGCGTGGCACTCGGATCGAGGCCCGAAACCGTGAAGGTGACCGGATCGCTGGCACCGTTCGCGGCCGAGAAGAAGTGGTCGCCGGTCAGGGCGGGCACCTCGTTCGCAGGGAAACCGTCGGTGTTGTTCCAACCTGTGACGTTGACGAACTCCAGGACCACGCCGCCGAGATCGATCGACGGGCTCTCGATCGCACCACAGTCGCTGATCGTGAAGGGAATGAACCGGGAGGAACCGTCGTAGGTCCCGGTGAACGCGGGGCTCGCGCAGCCGGTCTCCTGACCGAAGTCGAGCGCGAAGACGTTGTAGTCGGTCGTTCCGTCGCAGTTGTTGCAGATCTCGATCGCGGCCGCCGCGCAATTCGCGTCCCAGAGTGTGTCGCAGCATTCGGGAAGGGAGAGGCAGACAGCGTTCGAACAGATAGAGTCGATGCAGCCTGGGACCTCACCAGTCTCGCAGCAGGCACCCTGTGTCGGCGGTTCGCAGATCACACCCTTGCAGGTCGTACCGTCGTTCTCGTAGATGCCATTCAACGCTGCGCAGTCGGCCGCCCCGAGTTCCCAGCATCTTTCACCGACGCAGCAAGCGCCGGAAGGGCCACCGCCACCCGGGCACTCGCCCCACTTGGCCAGGAACGAGCCGAGATCGGCGCCGTTCACGGATCCGTTCCCATCGAGATCCTGGGGACACCCGTTGCACTTGCCCCAGCTCGCCAGCACGCTTCCGAAGTCGGCGCCGTCCACCCTGCCGTCGGCGTTGAAGTCGCCCTCGCAGGGCGCACCGACGTCGGGACGCACGATCGTGATCCGGGCACCCGCGAGATTGCCCTCGCCGGAACCGCTGGCGCCTGTGAAGGAACCCGAATAACTCGTCTCACCCGTGACGCCACCGCCTGAAACATCGGTGAACTCGCCTAATGCGTCACTACTGACGAGGGTCGTGACGCCTTCGAAGGTCACGAGGGCCTGCTCTCCACCACGACGATCGACGAACTCGAGGATCAGGATGTCCTCGGGCGCGAGCCCCGTCACCGAGAAGGCTGCGGGGTCGTCGGCGCCGAGCGCAGACGAAAGGAAGTGGTCGCCGGTCAGCGCCTGGACCTGGTCGGCCCCAACGCCGTCCGTATTGTTCCAGCCGCTCACGTTGGTGAACTGGAAGGTCACGCCACCGCCGAGGTCGAGCGCCGGACTCTCCACCACCCCACAATCGGAGATCGCCATCGACACGAAACCACTCGTACCGTCGAACTCCCCGTTGTAGACGGGACCGACGCCGCAGCTCGCGGCGGGATTCTGGCCAAAGTCGATCGCCGTGGTCTCGACCTCGGCGAGAGCGGTGCCCGAGAGCAGGCCGACCATCGCGGCCGACGTGACGACTGACAACGCGTGATTCTTGAAACTGGTCTGGAACCGATGCATGGGGGAACTGCTCCGCACTGGCGAGAGAAATTGGTGGACGAGAGCCGGAGATCGAACCCCGACCCGAGGAAAGCCCGACGGAGGCGGAAACCGCCCCCGTCGGGTCATTGGAGATCAAAAACCTATTCAGCGTCGACGAAGCTTGGTGCGTTGCTGCACCGTGTGCTTCTGATCCTGAACGTACCGGCCGGTCGAGCCGGGAATCACCGTGATCCTAGCGCCGGAGAGGTTGCCCTCGCCGTTGCCGTCGAATCCGGTGAATTCACCTTCGTAGACCGCCTTGCCGGTGACGCCACCGTTCGAGACGTCGGTGAACCCGAAGCCCGCGGGCGGCGGATCGTTCTCGTATTCGCTGATCGAGTCGATGCCGACCACGTTGCCTTCGAAGGTGACCCGAGCCCGCTCTCCGCCACGGCGATCCGTGAACTCGAGAATGAGCGTGTCGCTGGGGTTCATCCCACGAACCTCGAACTGCACGAACTCGTCCGCATCACAACCGTTGGACAGGAAGTGGTCACCGGTGAGGGTCCGAGTGTCGCTGTCGGGACGGCCATCGGTGTTGTTCCAACCACTGACGTTGAAGAACTGCAGCGTGACGCCGTTGCCGATGTCGATGGAGGGGCTCTCCACCGCACAACAGTCGCTGATCGTCAGGCCGACGAATCCGTCGATCCCGTCGAAGGCACCGCTGTACACCGGGTTCGAGCTGCAGCCTCCGGCCTGGCCGAAGTCGATGGCAGCGACGGTGATGTCGCGAGGTGCGTCACAGCTGTCGTTGCACGCGGAGGCCGCTTGGTCGGCACAGCTCTGATCCCACGCGGTGTCGCAGCACTCGGGGAGGCTCAGGCAGACGGCGTACGCGCACCGGAGGTCGATGCAGCTGGCGATGCCGTTGGCGTTCGCCTCGCAGCAGAGACCGGGGCCGGGCGGGACGCAGGTGTCCTCGTCGCACGCCGAACCGTCGCCGTTGTACTCGGCGTTGGCGATGCTGTTGCAATCGGCTTCGGTGAGACCGTCGATGCAATCGATCCCGAAGCAACACGATCCGGTCGGACCGCCACCGGGACAATCGCCCCAGTTGCCGAGGAAGATGCCGACGTCGGCGCCATTGGTCAGGCCGTCGCCGTTGAGGTCGCCTCCAGCGTCGCTGCCGAAGCTGCCGAGGATCTGGCCGAGGTCGGAACCGTCCACGACGAGGTCGCCGTTGAAGTCTCCGATGCAGTCGCCGCTCTTGATGATCGTGATGCGAGCACCGACGAGGTTACCTTGACCGTTGCCGTTGGGACCGGTGAAGGTGCCGCTGTAGCTGGTCTTTCCGGTCACACCACTGCCGGAGACGTTGGTGAAACCACCGGGGATCTCATCGTCGGTCTCGTACCCACCGACGGCGTCCACGAGCGTTTCGACGCCCTCGAAGGTGACCAGCGCCGCCTCGCCACCGCGGCGATCGAGCAGCTCGAGCAGAACCAGATCGCTCTCGGCGACGCCGGACAGCGAGAAGCTCGCCACCTCGTCGGCGCCGAGGTCGGCGGTCAGGAAGTGGTCGCCCGTGAGCGACCGGGAGTCCGTCGGCGGGCGACCATCGGTGTTGTTCCAGCCGCTCACGTTGAAGAACTGGAGGGTGACGCCGCCACCGACGTCGAGCGACGGGCTCTCGACGACACCGCAGTCTGAGATGTTCATCGCGAGGAAGCCGCTCGATCCATCGAACGTCCCGGTGAACAGCGGACTGTCGCAGCCGTTGTCCACTCCGGGCGACTGCCCGAAGTCGACGACGACCTGGGTGACCTGGGCGTTGGCGGCGGCGGCGACGGTACAGGTCGCCAACGCCGTAAATGCGAGCCGTCCAAGGGACGTCGCGCAACTTCTGAATGTGTGAGGTGTCAACATCTCTAACTCTTCTCCTGATGAACCGGAAGACGAATGGAACGAACTAAAGGTGAGAACATGATGGTGCGTCGCCCGACGAGGGTGGCGCGGTGGATTCGAGTGGCTCGAAGAAGCACTCAAAGTCGAGGTGTTTTGGTTTCGAACGTCGGTCCACGATCTCGAGCAAGTGCTGGACCGCGAGGCGTCCAAGCCCCTCGGCGTCCTGGCACACGGAGGAGATCGAGGGGTAGGCGGCGTACCGATGGCCGGTGTCGTCAAATCCGAGGACCGAAAGGTCATCCGGGATCTTTACACCCAGACGCAGCGCCTCGGTCGACAGTCCGACGCCCATGATCGGGTCCAGCATGAAGATCGCGGTCGGCCGGTCGGCGAGCATCATCAGTTGCCGGAGTGCCGCACCACCACCGGCGACGGTCGCCGGGCTTCTGATCAGCCAGCGATCGTCGGTAGGAAGACCGTTCCGGCTCACGAAGTCGCGGTAGGTCTCGAGACGCCGGCCGTGGTCGAAGTCGTCGACGACGTGCATCGCGATCGCGATCTTCCGGTGTCCGAGGGATACGAGGTGTTCGAGTCCGCGATTGATCGCGTTCGTGGCGTCGCCGTACACCGAACCGATGTGCTCGTTGGCGACGGTGTCCGCGATCGCGACGGCGGGGAATCGCTCTTCGCCCAGTTCCTCGCACATCGCGTGGGTCATCTTGGTCGTGCGGATCAGGACGCCGGCCACGCCGCGGCGAACCAGCATCTGGCCGAAGGTCTCTCCATTCCCCTTCGCCTTCGCCGCGTTGATGACCATGAGATCGTGGTCGCACTGGTTCAACTCTTCGGCGATGCCATGGACGACCGCGGAATCGAACGCCGAATACAGGGACGACTGGCCTCGGTAGAGGAGCGCGATCGAGGACGTCGTCTTCCGGATGCCGACGCCATCGGCGTCCCGCATCTCGTTGACTGCCTTCAGGACACGTGCACGAACCGACGGGCTGACATGAGGCTGATTGTTCAGGACACGCGATACCGTCCCGATCGAAACCTCGGCTGCCTCTGCAATTTTCCGCACGCTTGGCATGAAGGATGGGCTCCTAAATCGGCCGACCCATTTAAAAAACGTTTCAGAACCGTTTCAGCGTTCCGAACCTCAATGTAACTGCAGGAAAACGAGACTCAATCTCTTTTCGAGAAAGTCTTTCCGAAGAAACGAGATGCCGCGCCGCGTCCATGGCGTCGCTCGGAATACCGATCTTCTCGTCATTGATTCAATCTGTTGTTTCCAGAAAACAACCGCCGCTGCACCGATCATCAAAACCCGACCAGAGGGTCGTGTCCTCACAACAGACGTTCGGCCACTGGTCCGAGAACGACATTCCCCACGGGACATGGAATCTGGCGTCCTTGATCGATCCGCGTCAGGGAAAGAGATGACGAGACTCCGCCACACCCGAGTCAGCCCCACTCTCGCCGAGGCGAGTCGATGACGACATCGGGGAGAAAGTCCAGTACCGACCGCCTCCGGATTCGAACGATCGAACGGCCGACCACAGTCGGGGCACGTCTCCTCCGAGAGACCGTCCAGGCGGTATTCGCGATCGAGGCACCAGGCGTGCAGGGTGCGAGTCTCTGGGACACCCGTTCCGGAACACTCGTGGAAGAAGCCAGGCTCCGACGAGCTGAGCTCGCCGGAGCCTGGAAATGGTCACGGGCTTCGGATCACGACGTGGTCCGGAGTTCCTAGTCCTTCCACGATCCGAAGGGGACCGAGGAGTGCTGCAGCATGATCTTCAGATCGCCGGCATCGTCGCGGACGTAACCGAACGAATATTCGACCTTGGTCTCGTCCCCGTTGGGATCTTTGAAGAAGTAGTTGCCCATCGCCATCGCGGAATCGCTGTCGGTGTAGATGCCTTCGTTCTCGAACCGCACGTTCGTCCAGCCCTGGATCGCGAAGCCGGTGTCCTCCGTGCCCTTGCGTCCGATGAAGTACGACAACGCCTCGTCGAAGGTGCCGCGGAACTGATCGTCGCGAGCGAGCGTCGGCTTGAAGAGGACGATGGTGTCCCCGTACGCGTACATCGAGTCGATGTGCTTGACGGCCCGTGCCTCGTAGTCGCCACCCTTGGCGTAGACCCGCGAGATATCGACGATTCCATCCCCCCACGCACGCTGCGCGGCCTGGACTTCTTCCTTGGAGATCGGGCCGTTCGCGTGGCTCCCGCCATGGCCGGCCATGTTCTTGTTGTTCGCACAGCCGGCCGCTGCCGACAGGACCGCGGCGAAGGCCACGATTGAAATCTGCTTCAACATGTGTCTTTCCTCATTTTTGGGCGCTGCCATCATCGCCCTGGCAGGCTGTCCGGGTGAATACCACGGGAGTTCCGCAGCGTGCTCGCGGATGGATTCCGCGACGAGTCGGAGGACGGTAGAGAATTCCGGAACCCGCTGTCAAATCGAAGAATCCACGTCGCTCGGCCAGAAAAATCTATCCCGGGAGCCGAGACACGACCTCTGCACCCCCCTGACGGCAGACGACGAGCACATCGCGAACACGTGAGAGCTCGCGAGCTCATCGAAGGCCACGACGCACCATGAAGATGGCCCCGGGACCGTGTTCCGCCATCATGCGACGGCGGTCCCCCTGGAGCCCGCCGCACCGATTCCAGCACCGAGGCCCCAACGTCTCGAAAACCACACCGGAACACGACGAGCGGATCCGAACGATGACCGTGGCGTCGGTCTCTCCGCACCACGTCGCCAAGGCCGAGAAGAAGGAGCGGAAGGTGGAAAGAAACCTCAAGGAATGACTGCCGAGCGAAGTGCCCGTTGCAGCCGTCCCCTGGACCGCCATGATGTGAGCGATGGCCGTATGCGCGATGACCGCCCCCGCTTCGAAGCACGCCAGCACGACGATGTTCTCGTTCGATAACCACGTCTCGTCGAATCCGGGAACACTTGTGGTGCCGCTCCCCCGGGGTTCGGGTGTAGACTCGGTTCGTGCGACGACAGCGTCTCCATCCGATCCTCCTCTTGACGATGGCCTTGGTGGCGACCGGGATGCGTCCCTTTCCTTTCCTGCCACATGCGCATGGCGAAGGACGTCCCCATGTCCACGTCAGTGGCGACGGCCATCACCATCCAGTCGGCGGTGACCGCCACCACCACCACGACCACCAGCATCACCACGACCACGACCACGACCACCACCAGCATGAGCACCTCAACGATGCCGCCGAAGACGATCACCATCACGGCGTGATCGTCAGCGCCGACGAGGTTCCAAAGCTCCGATGGTCCGGCCCCGCATCGTGGGGCTTCGATCCACCTCCGACCGGGGTGCTCCATTCGATCCCCCGCTCCGGTCTGGACGTGTCACTCCGGTCGGCCCGTCGAGGCCGGCCGCCCCCACTTGCATCGCCGAACGATCCCCAGCTGCACGCGATCTCGACGATCGTCATCAGGATGTAGCGCGGCCACGATCCCTGCGATCCGATCCGCTTCGTCCCGATGACATCATTCCCGCGCGCCGCTGTCGCGTGCCGAGAGTATCCGCGTGCATGCCTCCCTCTTCCAACGAGTCTCGATCCTGCTCGGCTTCGTGCTGACTGGATGCCAGAGCTACGAACCAAGACCGCTGTCACCGGAGGAACACCGAGTTGCCTGGCAGCAACGATCGCCCGAGAGCGGCAGTGTCGTCGAACTCGCGCGACGTCTCGAATCCAACGGCGCCCCAGCCGATCGATACGACCCGCTCGACGGTATCGACTGCGCCGAGGCGGAAGTCGTGGCGCTCGTGTTCAATCCCGGACTGCGCACCAGCCGGGCTCGCGCAGGGATCGCCGCCGCGACCGCCGAACACGCTGGCCTCTGGGAGGACCCCGTCCTCGCCATCGATCTCCTGCATCATCTCCGACTTCACTAGGAGGCCCTGTTTGACGGCTTCTTTGACGTCCATGGACGACTCGACCTCTTCGATGGCCTTCTTGCTCTTTTTCGACTTCTTCTCCTTCTTGGC
>PKCT01000196.1 GCA_002862325.1 Phycisphaerae bacterium | reverse complement strand
AATCGCAGACCGACGCCGAACTCGTGGTCGGTGGCGCGAGCATCGACACCAGCTGGATCGACGGGACGGGGACCGTCCAGACCAACCGCTACGAGGTTCCGAACGTCAACCAGTGTCTGAGCTGTCATCGGCAGGACGGAAGGTATCTGCCGCTCGGTCCGACCGCGGCCAACATGAATCGTGCCGGTCGCGCTGAAGCCACGAACCAGCTGCAGGCTTGGATCGATCGAGCTCTCCTGGTCGACGCGCCGGCCCGAAGCGAATGGCCGTGTCTGCCAGTCTGGGATGACACGACGACCGGCGATCTCGATGCGCGGGCGCGAGCGTGGCTCGATGTGAACTGCGCCCACTGCCACAATCCGCGCGGAACCGCGCGGACCTCGGGGCTCGATCTCAGCTTCGACCAGCGAGAGCCGTTCCGCTACGGCGTCTTCAAGAGTCCGGTGGCCAGCGGTCGTGGCTCGGGGGGACGTCTTCACGACATCGCACCGGGAGATCCGGACGGATCGATCCTGCTGTATCGCGTATCGAGCGACGAGCCCGCCATTCGGATGCCGAGCCTCTCGCGGAACCTGGTCGACGAACAGGCGGTGGAACTGCTCCACGCCTGGATCGCCGCCATGCCGACGTCGCCGGATTCCTGAATCGGGTTGGAGCCGTCGCCGGCTCCGTCCCTTCGGTTGGGTTCAGGAACCGGCGTACTCGTAGATCTTCACCGAATCGATCTCCATCACCGAAGGCCACTTGGTCGCTTCGCCGGGAGGACCCGGCCAGAAGCCACCGATCGCGGTGTTGATGATGAGGAACATCGGCATGCTCGGGATCTTTGCTCGCTCCTCCGGCGTCTTGCCGAAGCGATGTGCCTCGACGCCGTCGACGTACCAGACGATCCCGTCGGGGGTCCAATCGACCGTGAAGTCGTGCCAGGTGTTGGCGTAGTCCGCGGTGTCGTGATGGTCGGTCGACGTCTGACCCAGATCCCAGGGGAGCAGCCCGTCTCGGAGCGGACCCCAGTGGAAGGAGCAGTGCACGCGGTTGGGTTCCTTGCCGACGAGCTCGATGATGTCGATCTCGGGGGGCCAGGAGCCGTCGTTGGGGAGCAGCCAGATCGCCGGCCACATGCCCTGGCTGTTGGGGAGCTTGGCCCGGATCTCCCAGCGGCCGTAGGCCTGCTCGAGTCGCGGGGTGACGCGAACGTGGCCACTGGAGTACTTCCGGTCGCCGACCTTCCTCTTCTCGGCGGTGATCTTCATGCGACCTCGATCGATGGTGATCGAATCGGGGGCGTAGTACTGGAGTTCGCCGTTGTGGCTCCAGGCGCCGTCCGACACCTGCCAGGAGTCCGGGTCGGGTCGCATGCCCTGGAATCCGGGGTTGCGGATCGGCACGGGAATCGGTCCGTCGACCGTCTTCCCGGTTTCATAGACGGTGATGTCGTCGAGCAGGAGATGTCCGCCGCCCGTGGCGCGAGCCACGAGTTCGACCGTCTGGGCGCGGGGGGCGATCTTGACCTCGAAGGGATCACCTTCGGCGAGGGAGGTCCAGGTCATGGTGCCTCGCGGTCTGACCGTTCTCTTCTTCGAGGTGATCCTTCGTCCCTTGGCATCGGTCTGCACCACTTCGAATTCGATGCCGGGATCGATGGTCTGTCCCGAGTACGGGGCCATCGCCCAGCCGTCGATGCTCACGGTCGCGCCGGGGGTCCAGCTGTTCAGGGCTCTCGACACCGACGTCTCCTGGTCGCTCTTCTGCACCAGACGCACCGCGTTCGCGCCGCTGTGCTGTTCGACCGAATCGAGCGTGACGTCTCCGGTGGCCGTCCATCCGGGGACCGCCGAATCTCCCGACTGGAAGTCGGGGTTCTTCAGCTGGTCGCCCGCCATTCCCTGCACCTTGAGGCCGGGGCGTCGGAAGAGGACCGAGCCGGGCTTGGTGGTGGGTTGGATGAAGACGAGGATCACCTTCGCCGAACGCGTGCCCTCGGGCGCCTCCAGCTCGACCCTTGTGTCGACCCATCGATCGACCGGAACCCGACCCTTGCCCGGTTCGAAGGGCCGGCGTTCGATGTGGGCGAGCGTCTTCCCTTCCTTCGAAAGGCACTCGAGTCGGAGCACCGGGAAGTTGTCGGTCGTCGCGATCGAGTCCGCTCCGGTCGTCATCGACTGGACCGATGCGGCGATCTTCGCCCCGGCTCGGATGCCGGGCAGCGTGACCGTCTGCTGGACGCCCGACCCTCCGTAGGGCTCGTTGTACGGCCCCCAGGTCTTGAGGATGCGACCGTGGTTCGGATCGTCGACCGCGACCGCGTTGTTGAAGGACGACCAGCCGGGCGCGCCGCCGTCGGTGACCTCGAAGTCACCGCCGCCGAGGAGGTCGAGGGGGGGCGCCGCCCTGAAGGCTTCGAGGTCGTCGACCAGGATCTGGGCGAGGACGGGGCGGCTTCCCGGGACCAGGACGACGGCCGCGTCGATTCGCTTGGCGTTCGCGGGGACGACACCGGTGACGGTGGTCTCGTTCCAACCCTTCCGAGCTTCGTTCACCGGCGTCTGGACCTCGTCGGTCTTCAGCACCTCGCCGTTCACGTCGCGATACTCGATCTTGAGCGCGAGCGACGCGTCGGTCGACTTCTTGCTCATGTCCCGCCACGAGATGCCCAGGGTGATGCGCTCGTTCCGGACGGCCCCGCCACCGAGCGTGGTCACCGCACCGGCGTACGCGGGACGACCGCGTTGTCCGCCCGGTGCCGAGAGGAGCAGACCTCGCCCTTTGCGTCCCTTCTCCTGACTTGTCGCGTCGCCGAAGGTCTCCCAGTCGGCGAGGGGATCGTTCTTGCCGTCGAATTCATCCTCGAAGACCAGTTTCCAACGGTCGTCGGTGCCGGCGTTCGGGCTCGTCGGAAGACCGGTGAGGATGCAGGCGAGGGCGATCGGCAGGTGAAGCATGGGGGATCTCCTGATTTGGACGTTGAATGCTACAACGCTCGTTCACCTTCCTCGCGGGGAATGTCGGCAGGGATTCCGATTTCGCTCCGAGTCGCGAACGCAGACCTTTTCTGGAACACGAATGGTCGGATCCGGGCGGGGTAACTGATACGATGCGGGCTTCCAGCGGAGGTGCCGAGCACCTTCCCTTTCACCGATCAAGGAGGCCTGGGGCCATGTCCTTTCCCAATGACTTTCTCTGGGGCGCAGCGGCTGCGGCGTATCAGATCGAAGGCGCAGTCGACACTGATGGACGAGGGCGAAGCGTCTGGGACGACTACTGCGATCGGCCGGGAGCGGTGAACAACGGGGAAACCGGTGCGGTGGCGTGCGACCACTACCATCGATACGAAGAGGACGTCGATATCATGCGCGATCTCGAGCTGCAGGCGTATCGCCTCTCGATCGCGTGGCCCCGCGTCCTGCCCACCGGAGAGGGGATCGTCAACGAGGCGGGCATCGGCTTCTACGATCGTCTCATCGACAAGTTGCTGGAGGCCGGTATCAATCCGTGGATCACGCTGTTCCACTGGGATCAGCCCTCGGCCCTGTTCCAGAAGGGGGGGTGGCTCGCCCGGGACAGCGCGCACTGGTTCGCCGACTACGCCACGCTTCTCGCGAAGCGCTTCGGTGATCGCGTCACGAACTGGATCACGCTCAACGAGCCTCAGGTCTACATCGATCACGGCCACGCGACGGCGGTGCACGCGCCGGGCCTCACCCTCAGTCTGCGCGAGCAGCTGCTCGCGGGCCACAACACGATGCGAGCCCACGGACTCGCGGTGTCTGCGCTTCGTGCCGCGTCACCGCAGGCGTGTCGGATCGGATACACGGGGGTCGGATGCTGCGTGTGTCCGATGGACGACGATCCCGCGACCATCGATGCGGCCCGTCGCGCGACCAACAAGGTCGAGCGCGGGAACCACTTCAACAACGCATGGTGGTACGACCCGATCTGCCTCGGGACCTATCCCGAGGACGGGCTGGAGTCGTTCGGGGCCGACATGCCGGAATTCCCCGACAGCGATCTTGCCGACATGTGCCAGCCGATCGACTTCCTGGGCCTCAACATCTACCAGGGCGCGCGGATGCGAATGGATGCCCAGGGCAAGCCCCAGTTCGTCGAGCCGGGCGTCGGATCCCCCCGGACCGACTTCGCCTGGCCGGTCGTTCCCGAGGCGTTGCGGTGGTCGCCCTTCTTCGTGCACGAGCGGTACAAGCTGCCCATCTACATCACCGAAAACGGGTTGGCGAGCATGGACTGGGTGTCGCGGGACGGCAAGGTCCACGATGCGAACCGCATCGACTTCACCGCGCGATATCTCGAGCAGCTGAACCTCGCGATCCGGGACGGCGCCGACGTCCGTGGATACTTCCACTGGTCGATCCTCGACAACTTCGAGTGGGGCGCGGGATTCTCCAAGCGGTTCGGCCTCGTGCACGTCGACTACGAGACGCTGAAGCGGACCGTCAAGGACAGCGCCTACTGGTACCGGGAGGTGATTCGCACCAACGGCGCCGTCCTGCAGGAGACCGAGGCCGCGGTCAGCTGATCCGCATTCCGGAGTCCGCGTCGAAGAGGTGGATCGATTCGGGGCGTGGTCGAAGGTTGAGGGTCGATCCGGACTCGGGCACCCGTGTCAAATGGAGCCGGGCGGTGATGGCGACCTCCTTGGAGGTCTCCAGGATGACGTCGGTCTCCTCCCCGAGCGGCTCGCACACGCGGACCGTCAGTGGCATGCCGTCGTCGTGCATCTCGAGATGCTGAGGCCTGAACCCGACGGTGACGCGGCGTCCCGACTCCAGGGATGCGTCGATCGCCACCGCGGGGCCGGCATCCAGCTGGACCGTCCGGCCGTCTTCACCCACCGTGCCGTCTAGCAGATTCATCGCGGGCGCGCCGATGAAGGCGGCCACGAAGCGATTGCTCGGGTTCTGATACACCTCGAGGGGTGGGCCGATCTGCTGGATCACGCCGTCCTTCATGACGACCACGCGGTCTCCCAGCGTCATCGCCTCCTCCTGATCGTGGGTCACGTAGATGCTCGTGGTCGCGACGCGACGGTGCAGTTCCTTGAGTTCGCCCCGCGTCTGATGACGCAGCTTGGCATCGAGGTTGGACAGGGGCTCGTCGAACAGGAAGACGGCCGGCTCCCGAACCAGCGCCCGGCCGAGCGCGACCCGTTGCTGCTGTCCGCCGGACATGCGACCGGGGCGTCGATCGAGCAGTTCCTCGATGCCGAGGATCCGGGCCGCGTCCATTACGCGACGTCGCCGTTCGTCCTTGGGAACGCGACGGAGTTTAAGGGCGAACTCCATGTTCGCGCGGGCGGTTTTGTGCGGGTACAGCGCATAGTTCTGGAAAACCATCGCGATGTCCCGATCCTTCGGAGCGATCTTGTTCACGACCCGATCACCGATCGAGATCGTGCCGTCGGTGATGTCCTCGAGCCCCGCGATCATGCGGAGCAGCGTGCTCTTGCCGCATCCCGACGGGCCGACCAGAACGAGGAATTCTCCATGCGTGATGTCCAGCGAGCATTCCCGTACCGCGACGGTGCCACCTGGATAGACCTTCCGGACGTTTTCGATGCTGAGGCTGGACATGGCCGAGAGTGTAGGGGTTCGTGAAGACCGAGTGGGCCAAAATCACTACCATTCAGGATCGGCATGGCTGACGATTCATCGACAACGTCCTCCGACGCACCGGCACCCGAAGAGCGTCTCTCGATCGGACAGCTGTCCCGTCGAGTGGTGATCGGCTCCATCGCCGCCAGTGCCGTGGGCTACGCGATCCTCGGGCCGCGTCCGGGACGAGCCGGTCGCGGCGATAGGTTGCGACTCGACTACTGGGAGAAGTGGACCGCGCACGAAGCCGACGCGATGAAGGTGGTCGTCGATCGCTTCAACGAGAGCCAGGATCGCATCTTCGTGAACTACCTCACGATGGGCGGCATCGATCGGAAGGCGAAGCTCTCGATCGCCGCCGGCGACCCGCCCGACGTGCTCGGACTGTGGAACCGGAATCTGCCGTTCTTCAGCCAGTGCGGCGCGATCCAGCCGCTCGACGATCTGGCGTCGTTCGGCATCTCCGAAGACACCTACGCGACCGCGGTGCGTCCGCTGGTCTTCCGGAACGGACGTCAGCTCGCGGCGCCCACGACGCCGAGTTCGATCGTCCTCTACTACAACCGGACCATTCTCGAGGCGTGCGGGGTCGACACCAGCCGGATGCCGAGGACCATCACTGAGTTCGACGAGCTCATCGAGAAGACGACGAAGTTCGACGCGGACGGGAACGTGGAGCGGGCCGGCTTCCTTCCCACCGATCCCGGGTGGTGGTCCTGGTCGTGGGGGGGCTACTGGAACGGAAGTCTCTACGACGAAGGCACCGGCGAGGCGACCATCGACTCCCGGCCCATGGTCGCGGCCTACGACTGGTACCAGTCCTTTCCCAAGCGCTGGGGGCTCGACCGACTCCGTCGGTTCCAGGGAGCGCCGACCGACAATCCCTCTCCGTATCGAAACTTCTTCGGGGGTCGTCTCGCGACGACCATCCAGGGGCCCTGGCTTCCCATGTTCATGGACCAGGAGTTGGGCAAAGGGGTGTTCCAGTACGGGGCATGTCCCTTCCCGGTCGCGGACGGACTCGAGGACGAGCCGCCGTTCGGTCCGATCGAGGCCGACATCCTTGTGCTGCCCACGGGGGCGAGGAATCCGGAGGCGTCGCTCGAATTCATCGCCTTCACCCAGCGCGAGGAGAACATCGAGGCGCTCTGCTCGGGCCATGCCAAGCCGTCGCCGCTCGTCAGAAGCAGCGAGTCATTCCGCAAGGACCACCCCAACACCGCGGTCGAAGTTCACGAGGCCCTGCTTCAAAGCCCGAACGCCTACACGACCCCCTGGATGAGCAGTTGGCAGGAGGTCCAGATGGCGTTCGGTGCGGGCATCAGCAAGATCTGGAATCTGCGGGCGGAGAGTGCCGTCGAGCCGCTCGAGGAGGTGCAGATGGAGGTCGAGGCGATCCTAGGACGCGCTTCCGACCGTCGCCAACGTCGTGGCCAGCCCGATCCTTGGCTTCGCCCGAACGAGGTACCGGAGTCGCTTTCATGAAGCACGACTCCACCGCGACCGGTCTCCTGTGGATCGGACCATGGGTCCTGGGATTCTCGATCTTCACCGTCGTGCCGGTCGCGCTCGCGCTCTACTACGGCTTCACCGACTACACGCTGCTCGAGGCCCCGATCTACGTCGGAGCTGACAACTACGCCCGCATGTTCGAGGATCCGATCCTCGGTCAGGTGCTCTGGAACACCGCGGTGTTCGGCGTCATCTCGATCGTGCTCGGGACGGTGGTCTCGATCCTCCTCGCGGTGCTCCTCTCCAAGCCCGCCCGGTTCCAGTCCTTCTGGCGGGCGGCGGTCTTCGCGCCCTCCGTTCTGCCCCTCGTCGCTCTCGCGGTCATCTTCAAGCTGGCCTACGACCCCGAGCTGGGGATCGCGAATCGCTCGTTCGACCTCCTGCTCGGTTGGACCGGACTCCAGGGACCCAACTGGTTCGGCAGCGGCTTCTGGGCGATGACGGCGTTGATCCTCATGGGACTCTGGGGCGTCGGGCCCGCGGTGGTGATCTACCTCGCCGGACTTCGCGACGTGCCCAAGCAGCTCCACGAGGCGGCGTCCATCGACGGCGTCGGTCGTTGGGGCCGGTTCTTCCACGTGGTGCTTCCGATGATCTCGCCGGTCATCCTCTTCAACGTGATCATCGGCGTGATCAACGCGGCGCAGGTCTTCGCGGTGCCGCTGCTGCTTACCGGCGGCGGTCCGGAACGGACGACCTACTTCCACTCGATGTACGTCTACGACCAGGCGTTCACCTTCGGCGACATGGGGTACGCCTCGGCCCTGGGTGTGCTCCAATTCGTCATCATCCTTGCGCTCACCGGCATCATCCTGCTCGCCGGTCGGAAGCTCGTCTACTACCGGGGTGCCTGAGATGAGCGCGACGCCGAGCCTCCAACCTCGCAATTCCGTCTTCGGCCGCGGTGCGATCTACCTCCTACTCGCGCTGGTGGCGTTCGTCGCGCTCCTGCCTCCGGTCTACATGCTGGCCATCTCCCTCGGCGGCGCCGATCCGGCCGCGTCCCCGCTCGAAGGCGGCATCGCCGAGACCGCGCGACGAACCTCCGATACCTATCGACACGTCATCACCGACGAGAACACCGACGTCCCGCTCTATCTGCGGAACACGCTCTGGATCGCGCTCCTCAGCGTGGTCGGCACCACGGTTTCGAGTGCCGTCGTGGCCTACGGGTTCTCGCGGGTCCGCTGGCGGGGGCGCGGCGTCGCGTTCATGGTCATGCTCTCGACGATGATGATCCCGTTCCCCGTGGTGATGGTACCGCTCTTCGTGATGTTCCGGGACATCGGTTGGATCGGCACCTTCGCGCCGCTCTGGGTGCCGGCGTGGTTCGGAAACGCCTTCAGCATCTTCCTGCTGCGGCAGTTCTTCCTCACGCTCCCCCGGGAGCTCGACGATGCGAGTCGCATCGACGGTTGCGGCCATCTCCGCAACTTCATCCACGTGATCCTGCCGCTCTCCCTGCCCGCGCTGCTGGTGGTGGCGCTCTTCCACTTCATGTTCGTCTGGAACGACTTCTTGGGCCCGCTGGTGTTCCTGACCCATCGAGATCAGTTCACGCTCGCGCTCGGACTCCAGCTCTACCTCTCGAAACTGGGACAGACCCCATGGAACCTGCTCATGGCGGCGACCACGATCATGGTCGCACCGGTCCTCGTGCTCTTCGTTCTGATGCAGCGCACGTTCGTCGAGGGGATCTCGACCGCCGGAAGCAAGGGCTGAACCGACTGCTCGGTGAGGCCGTCAGGCGTCCTCCTCGTCCCCCTCGTCCTCCTCGTCTTCGTGGGCTGCATGCCGTATCGCTCGGCCATGGACGATTCCGGCGATCGGATTCCAGATTCCGACGACCCCTGAGACGATCGCCACGATCACGAGCGAGGTGTTCCACTCCGGATGCCGTATGAGTTCCAGGATCGAGCCTGCGGCCAGGCCGATCAGTCCGAACCCCGCTCCCCAGAGGGCCGGACCCCGCCAGGAACGGATCGTCAAGGCTGTGACCGTCCAGATCCCGAATCCCAGGAGAAGGCCGCCACCCGGAATCGTCGTCAGGGATTCGGCGTCGCCGGATCCCTGCTCCGCGGCGGCTCCGGCGGAGGTCGGGACGGGCATTCCGATCTCCTGACCGAAGGTCAGCAGGATGCCGAGGATCAGCAGAATCAGCGCCATCGCGGCCAGTCTGAGGGATGGGGCGGTGAGAATTTTCATGAGAAGAGTCCTTCGTGGGCGTTTCGAGCAGCCCTGTTCCTGGGTTACCGTGCGACGGTCATTCCGGTCCATCGACACCCTTTGGAGTCTTGCTTTGGATTCCCATCGTTCTGATGCCATCGTCCTTTTCGGCGCGTCCGGCGACCTCGCCAAGAAGATGACCTTCGCGTCCCTCTATCACCTGTCCGCCCGTGGACTTCTCGACATGCCGATCGTGGGAGTCGCGTTCACCGAATGGACGGACGACGATCTTCGTCAACATGCTCGGAGCGGCATCGAAGGCGCCGGGATCACCATCGACGAGAAGGTGTGGGACGCGATGTCGGCTCGAATGAGCTACGTGCAGGGCGACTATTCGAAGCCCGAGACCTACGTGGAGCTGACCAAGAAGCTCGCCGACGCGACTCGACCACTCTTCTATCTTGAGGTCCCGCCCGGACTCTTCGAGATGGTGGTCAAGGGTCTCCACGACGCGGAGATGGTGCAGCATCCGGACGTCCGCGTGGTCGTCGAGAAGCCCTTCGGCCACGACCTTGAATCCGCCAGGGAACTCTACACGTCACTGTCCTCGATGCTCAACGACGATCAGCTCTATCGAATCGACCACTATCTGGGCAAGAATCAGGTCCAGAACATCATGGTCTGGCGGTTCGCGAACCAGATGTTCGAGTCGCTTTGGAACCGCGACCACGTCAGTCATGTCCAGATCACCATGGCCGAATCCTTCGACGTGTCGGATCGGGGGTCGTTCTACGATCGAGTCGGCTGCCTCAAGGACGTCATCCAGAACCACATCATGCAGATCGTCGGGCTGCTCGGCATGGATCCTCCGGTCTGTTCCAGCCCCGAGTCGATCCATGCCGCCCAGCTCGAGGTGTTCCGCGCGATGCGACCCATCGACGCCGACGACGTCGTTCGGGGCCAGTACCGGGGCTATCTCGACGTCGAGGGGGTGGCGCCCGACTCGACCACTGAGACGTTCATCGCGTTGCGGGTGCACATCGATTCCTGGCGGTGGCACGGCGTCCCGTTCTTCATCCGCGCCGGCAAGTGCCTTGCCGATACGGCGACCGAAGCGATCGTGGTGCTCAAGCGACCGCCACTGGATCTCTTCGGGAAGGACCGGCACGGCGGATCGCCTCCCGAGCCGAACTGGATTCGCTTCCGGCTCGGTCACAAGGACGGTGTGCAGGCGCGTCTGCAGGCGCTCGATCCGAATGGCGAGGGCATGGAGTCGACCGACGTGGTCATGAACGTCGACTTCAGCGGCGCCCTCGGGCGGGAGAAGCTTCCGTACGAACA
>PKCT01000027.1 GCA_002862325.1 Phycisphaerae bacterium | reverse complement strand
GACATCTGGAACATCGGCGACTTCCGCATGGTCACCGACCCGGCCCGGACCAGCGGTCGCAGGACCGTGAAGGCCCACGACTCCAATGAAGAACCACTCGGTGAATGGAACCGCTATCGGATCAGGTTGGATCGTGGCGACCTAACCCTCGAAGTCAACGGACTGGTGCAGAATCGAGCCTCCGATTGCCGGCAGATACCGGGACGGATCGCCCTGCAGAGCGAAGGCGCCCACATCGAATTTCGGAACATCCGGCTCCGCCCGATCGTGGCGTGGAGGGAGGCGGAAGAAGCGGACGGAGACGGCTAGCCGGACCTCGACGTCGCATCGATGCTCCGGAAAGCATGATCCCGATCTCGATGTGTCCCGATGGACTCCGCATGGGCAACCGAGAACCACCTCGACGAGAACGTCGAGGTGGTCGGAGAGGGTGGGAATGAATGATCGTTTGACACCGATCCGTGCGAGGCGGTCGGTGGGGGATGAGGTCAGCTGCGACGGCGACGTGACATGCCGGTGAATCCCGCGATCGCTAGGAGGGCGACTGCACCGGGGGCCGGAATGTTGTAGCCAACGAAGTTCTGGTAGTCGCTGTTGGAATAGATCGTCAATGCGCTCGTGTCGTCGAGGGCCACGAGGGTCTGCTTCATTTCGTCGAACTTGGTCTGCGCGGCGATGGATGTATTGCCGAACTGCACGGCGCCCTCCGTCATGCTGAACCGCGAGATCGTCTCATCCAAGCTCAAGTTCTCACTGTAGGTCTCGGACATGATCTCCCAGGTCAACATCGCGAAGGCGGCGGCGTCGCTTGACGAGGCGAAGCCATCCTCCTGGTAATACTGGTCGAAGAGCGACGCGAGAATCTGGCCCTGCTCGTAGAGAGCGTTCCCGGAGGTGAAGCTCTGCTGGGTGTAGATTTCGGATTGGCTTGAGACAGGTTCTACGAGTTCGATACAGAACAGGTGCAACTCTTCGTTGCCGGAGCTGAATCTCAGCTCGCCTGCCTTCGCATATCTGTTCGGACTTCGGCCGGGGGCGTCGATTTCGACGCCCTCAGCGTAGTTGTAGAGGATGGACTCGTGGCTCGACATCCCCTCGAAGAACAGGCTGACTTCAGCAGAGGCGAACGATGCGAGCCCCATGACTGCAGATGTGGTTATTGCACAGCGCATAACGAATCCCTTTTCCCAACGTGACATCGTCGAATCGATCTCACGCTTGCCACCGAGGTGGCCTGCTCGTATGTCGCTTCCTTTTCCCTCGTCCCGGAGCACGCTCAGGTGATGCTCGAAGGACCGGTAGATCATCACGCGTGCAACGGAAGCAAATCTTGCCCGCGAACTATCGAGGATCTACGGTTCTAATGTGCCTCAGGATCTTGCTAGGTCGACCTAATTCGCCGAATGCAGGTCAAAAAAACACCTCGGCTTCAGATCCAGCGGGGCTATTTATTATCGGACATCGTCAGGATCCGCTCGAACTGGGCCTTCGTAACCGGCTGAACGGAGAGTCGCTGCCCTCTCTGAAGAAGGGGCATCTTGGCAAGCGCAGGGACGTCTCGGAGCTCATCCAAGGGGATGAGTCGCTTGAGCTTCCGCTTGAATCGGATATCGACCTGCATCCAACGTGGGTTCTCGGGGTCGGACTTTGGGTCGTAGTGGGAGTCGCTGCGATCGAAGGCCGTCGGATCGGGATAGCTCTCCTTGGCCACTTCACCCACGCCGGCGACGCCGGGAGGCTTGGCGTTGGAGTGGTAGATGAGGACGAGATCCCCTCGCTTCATGTCGTCCCGCATGAAGTTCCTGGCCTGGTAGTTTCGGACTCCGTCCCAACCCGTGACCCGATCGCGCTTGAGATCGTCGATCGAATACACGTCGGGTTCAGTCTTCACGAGCCAATGTTTCGGGGTGCGTGTTCCTTGGTCGTCGGGCATGTCTCCGGTCCTCCTGCTATGGCACTCCCCGACATCGTAATGTCACGGACGTCATCAGGAGACCACCGGGGGGTCAGGGGCAGGGACCCCAGGACGTGAAGATCGTTCCCAGGTCCGCACCATCGACGACGCCATTGCCGTTGAAGTCCGCGCTGCAGGGTTCGGGGCACGGTCCCCATGCCACGAAGACCGCACCAAGGTCCGTGCCGTCGACGCGTCCATCCTGGTTGACGTCCGCGGGACACGTCGCGTCGCTGCAGATGTCGTTGTCCCCCAGGTCCTGGAACTCACCGGCGATCTGGTCGGGTTGGTTCTTGCAGATCGCCGTGGCTCGCAGCGAAAGGAACCCGATGGGAAGCACGATCAGGCCACCACCCGAGACGTCCGCGGTGTTGCGAGTCACCGTCGACCGATCGATCATCGCTGTGCCGCTGGCGACCAGCAGTGCACCGCCGGATCCGCCGGTCATGTTGTCCTCAAAGCTGCATCCTTCGATCACGGCGTTTACGGTGCCGTCCACGAACAAAGCACCTCCCGAATCGAATCCGGTGTTCTCGAGGAACGAGCAGTCGACGAATCGCGGTGATTCGGCTGCGAGGATGGCGATGGCGCCGCCGCGATTGGAGGCGTTCGAGGCGAAGATGCACAATTCGAGGGTGGGCGAGCCGCCCTGCATGAAGACGCCGCCGCCGCTGAGGCTGGCCCCGGAAACGTCCGTCCCGTTCGTTCCATTCCTGAACGTCAGTCCACGGAGGTTCACGTCGTCAACGTCCCCGGTATCGAGGAGCGATACGATCGAGCTTGAGAGTCCGACACCGTCGAGGACGACGAGGCTAGGGTCCAGAAGGTCGCCTTCGATGGTCAGCGAGCGGTTCGCGATGGTGACGGCCTCGTTGTACACGCCCGGCATCACCTTGATCGTGAAGCCGTCGGGAGCGGCGGCGATCGCCGCACCGATCGTCGTGAAGTCGTCGGGAACCAATATGATCTTGTCGAGGCAGTCGGGCGCACCGTCTCCGTCGGAGTCCGTTTCAGGGACGCCGCATCCGCAGTCTCCGGGTTCGAGCTTGTCGGGGTCGTTCGGGCAGCCGTCTAGACAATCCTCGGTCCCATCGCCGTCTGTGTCGTCATCCGCGACGCCGCATCCGCACAGCCCCGCGAGGATCTTGTCGGGATCGTTCGGGCAATCGTCGACGCAGTCGGGTGCGCCATCGGAGTCGCTGTCTACGTCGGCGACGCCGCAACCGCAGTCGCCAGCTTGGACCTTGTCGGGATCGTTCGGGCAGCCATCGAAGCAGTCAAGTACACCGTCGAGATCGGAATCGATGTCCGCGATGCCGCAGCCACACTCTCCGGGCTCGGTCTTCTCGGGATCCCCCGGGCATCCGTCGAGGCAGTCGGGTGTTCCGTCGGAATCGGCATCTTGGTCCGAAACGTCGCAACCACAAGCACCTGGTTCGGTCTTGTCCGGGTCGTTCGGACATTGGTCGACGCAATCTGACGTGCCGTCGCCGTCGGAATCGATTTCGGCGAAGCCGCAACCGCAGTCACCGGGTTCGGTCTTGTCGGGGTCGTCCGGGCAGCCGTCGAGGCAGTCGGCGACGCCGTCGCTGTCGGAATCGGTGTCCGCGACACCGCAACCGCAGTCGCCGGGCTCGGTCTTGCCGGGGTCGTCGGGGCAGCCGTCGAGGCAGTCTTCGGTGCCGTCCTGATCCGAGTCGACGCCGTCGCAGTCGTCGCTGCAGAGGGCCGAAATGATCGAGGGGCTTCCGGGGCTGTTCATGTACGCGCCGTCGATTTGATTGGGGGTGTTACCACAAACCGTCGTTCCGGAAAGCACGGCGTTGCCTAGACCATTCACAAAGATGCCGCCTCCAAGGTCTTGGGCACTGTTGTTTCGAACGTCGCATTCATTTAGTACGACGAGGCTCTCATCATCCACGAAGATCGCGCCGCCGGCTGCGTTGGATCGGTTGTTCCTGAAGGTGCAACCATTGAACTGGACATTCGAGGAATTCTCCGTAATGACCGCCCCGCCTGAGAAGGATGACAGGCCGTTGGAGAACAGGCATGAGAAGAACTCGACCGCGCCGTTCCTGACGCGTACGTGGCCACCACTCGATTGATTTCCGTCCGCGAAGTGCAGATTCTGGATCTGGAAGCTCTGTCCGGACACGTTGTCGATGTCCATCACTCTCGAGAACCCGTTGCCTGAGAGGCTGGTCGCAAGTTCCCCGTCGACCAGGGTGCCGCTCACTCGCAGCAGCTTGTCACCGAGCACCAGCTGGTCCTCGAGCATGAAGTCGCCGGGGGCGATCAGGATCGTGTCGCCCGATTCGGCCACCTCCACCGCTTCCTCGATGGTCGAAACATCCTCCGGCACCCGAATGTCCGCGGCATCTGCAGGACGCGCGAAGCCAATGCCCACGAGGACCATCGCGGACATCATTGACGTCCAATAACAGCGAGTCTTCTGATTCTTCATGCTCTGCGTACTCCCTCAGGTTCTCTTTCAAAGCCTGACGACCATAGCTCCGAATTCGCCCGATACCAATCGCAATCGACCAACCGTGCCCGAGACGATTGAAGTAAGTACAACTCGGAGCAGTGCAGGGGTTTATCGGTGATTCCGGAACAGGTGTCTAACCCTCGGGGCAGGGCCCCCAGCGACCTATCAAGAGACCCAGGTCTGCCGCATCGATGACGCCATTGCCGCTGAGGTCCCCCAGGGGAAAACTGCTGGCCGACTCATTCCAGGCACCCAGGAGCAGTCCAAGATCGGATGGTCCAATAACATCGTCTCCGTTGAGGTCGCCCTCGCAGTGAATGGGTGCCTTCGCCATCCAGGTCGGGGTACTCACCGAGATCGTTCGAGGGGTTGGGCCATCGGCGAGGATTCCAAAACCTGTCGAGACATCGGTGTAGCTGTTGGGATCGATGGGGAGTTCGTACCACGCTGGTTCGGTGCCCAGCGAGAACGTCAGTTGGGTTGTGAAGCCGTCGTTCCCGCCGCCGACTCGGAACGTCGCATCGGAAGGCGGGTCGGACCAGGCGTAGAACCCGACGCGGTCGGCACCAGGTGCGACTGAAAGACCGGGCGCTCCGCCCCAGTTATTCGGAGGGTGCTGCCAAAGGATGCCGAACCAGTTGGAGGATGTCGGGGTCCAGCTGATTTGATGGCAGATGCCACCGCAGGCGTCACTCGGGGCAACGCAACTGGTCAGCCCGAGTCGTGAGGTATCTCCCATCCATCCGGTCGGTGAGAAGTGGTCGGCGACCGCGAAGGTCGGCGTCGCGGCGTACCCCGTCGGTGTCGACTCCACGAGGAAGGGGGCGGATGCCGTCCCGACGCTTGGCCCACCGTCGCCGACGAACGCTAGGAGCCGGTACGGACCGGGGTCGTTCGGTGCGGTCATGGAGAGCGTGGTGCCGGATCCTTCCAGACAGCGACTCGTTGCTGAAGTCCCGGTCCATCGACCATCGGTGTCGACCGTTTCACGAGCAAGGAACCATTCGACGTCGAGTGGTGCACCCTCCGGATCGACCGCCGAGACGCTGGCCACGATGGGATCGCCAGGAGAGAACACCTCCCCTGCGACATCGCCGATGATTCCACCCACGGTCGGCGCTCGATTGCCGGGATTCGTTCCGGTAAAGATCTCCAACACGCTGTCGGTCGACTCGGTTCCTCTTCCGTCCCAGGTCAGCATGGGGAACCAGGTGTCCGATGGGCTTGCGCCTGGCCGCCAGATGAACGGGAAGCCTCCGAGGCATCGAGGATCGGTGGAAATCACGTTGTTCCAATGATCGGTGTACGCGTACGCCTTGGTTCGACTGGAGGGTTCCAAAGGCGCACCCCAGGCCGTCGTCGTGCTCTCCCATGGACCTCGATGGCCGTACTCGGTGATCAGGTACGGGCCATCCCACCCGCGGGCGGTGAGTCGGTTCGGCAACGACACGAGCGCCGCGTAGGTGTTGATGCCCCAGATGTCGATGTCCGGGCAGTACTGCGCGAGGCGGTCCTCGTTCGCGCTTCCAAGTTCCGCGGTCACGGCTACGGTCGGATGGTTTGGGTCCATGGATTTGATGGCGGACGCAAGCGATCCGATGGCCTGCCAGACCTCGGGGACGTCATGTTCAAACTCGACTTCGTTGCCGATTCCCCAACCAAGGAGGGCCGGATGCGATTTGAGGGGTTCCGCGAGTGCGACGAGTTCGGCTTCCTGAGCCGCCACCGCATCGGCGTCGTTGTAGTCGAAGCCGTCTCCGATGTGTCCCATCCAGAGACCCACGAGCACGGTCAATCCCCTGGAATGGGCGGCGTCGAGCAGCTTCCCGGTCTCGGGTTCGATCCCCCAGGTCCGAATCGTGGTGACCCCGGACGCTCGCACTCGGTCGAGGTCGGAATCACCGCCGCCGACTCCCTTGACCTCGTAGGGGACGCCGTCACGGTGGAGCGACCATCCGTCCTTCGTCGGAACGACTTCGACCGATGTTCCTTCGTCCCCAAGCGCGGAAGCATCGATCAAGATCGTGAGTGCCATGACCGCGCATGCGAAAGGCGATGAGAACCGGTCGTTTACGTTCCGAAACGAAGCCATGGCGGTGTTCCATACTTCCCTGGGTTGATTCGCGAAAACCACGAGGAGATACTTAATCTATGCGACGTCGACGCGATTTCAACCATGAATTGGTCTTGAAGGGCGCGTGGTCCGGTTGGATCCGCGTTCTGGCGATCTCCCTTGGCATCGCGTGCCTCGCGAACGCCGATCCTCCCCAGGGGGCGAGCGTGGAGGTCGGCGGTCTCATCGAGCTCGCGGACCAGCCTGGTTCCATGGAGTTCGAGGTGGTCACCGAAGACGACGGCATCCGGAATGGCCCGGAATATCGGGGCTCCACGATCTACGTCCCCAACGGTGTCGACGGACCGGCGCCGGCCGTGGTGGTCGTTCCCGGATACCGATCGCGTGAGGTCTCGATCAAGGCATGGGGACCATTCCTCGCCTCGCATGGCTTCGTGACCATGACCATCGGGACGAATCGTCTCGCCGCCTTCCCGTTCGAACGTGGCACCGCGCTTCTGGATGCGATCGAGACGCTCCGGATCGAGAATCATCGCTCCGGTTCTCCGCTCGAGGGCCGAATAGATCTCTCTCGGATCGCGGTCGCGGGGTGGTCGATGGGAGGAGGGGGTGCTCAGCATGCCGCAGCCCGTGATTCCAGGATCGCGGCGGTGGTGGCGTTCTGTCCCTGGCACGACGGCCTGAAGATCGATCACGAATCGCCGCTGCTGGTCATCGCGGGCGAAACCGACTTTCTGGCCCGGCCTGAAAAACACGCCAGGCGTCACTTCGAGTCGGTCGCGGATCCCACGCCTCGGCTCTACTTCGAGGTTCGACGGGCTGGGCACTGGGTCGCGAACGACCCCGACCAGGCTCGAGGCGAGGTGGGGCGCGCGGTGCTCGCCTGGCTCAAGCTTCATCTGGAGCGCGACCGTCGATTCGACGACGTCCTGGACGTCAAGCCTCCGTCCGCAGTGAGGTACGAGCGACGGCCATCTGACGAGGGCGAACGCAACGGCGAAGATCAAATGCCGGTCGAGTCAGTCGAGTCTCGGTAGCAGCGGCGGCTTGGGGTCTGCGTCCGGGCGTTCGTTCGAAGCCTGGCGACTCAGGGATTCTCTCGCATCTCCTCGACTGGGATCCTGATCTTGTCCTCGGGAATGGCCACCGGCGGCGGGCCCTCGAGTTGGATCTTCGCGTCGAGCGCCTCCTGCCGCACGAGTACACGCCAGCCGAGAACGATGACCGCCACGATGAAGAACGCGATCGCGAGCGTCGTGACGAACCATCGCGACTTCGATGTGCGGCTGCTCATGCCTGCGCACCTTCCAGGTCGTGGTGCTTCAGGTCCTCGGGAATGCGTTCGAGGAAGCCGATGCAGAAGTCGAGCTGTCGCTGGATCGAATCGGTGTCCAGGGTGAACCAGGTCGAGATGGTCACGCCGCCGGGAGCGAACTCCATCGTGTGCTTCTTCATCTTCAGCAGCCAGTCCATCATCGACTGGTCGATCACCGCGTAGGTCCAGCGTTGGTCCTTGGCCTTCACCCGATACGCCTTGTTGAACTCCTCCAGCTCGAACTTCACCGTCGACATCGAGAACGTTCCGGTTCCCTCCTCGATTCCGAACGCCGAGAGCCGCTTGAAGAGGGTGTTCGGGGTGATCATCATCCGGTGGATCGGGATGTCGGATAGCACCATGATCGAGGTGTATTCGCCTTCCGTCCAATCCGCGTCGCCGCCGTTCAGATCGTAGAAGACGGTGTCCCACACGACGATCGTGCATCCCTTGTAGGTACCCCAGCAGATGTTCTTGTCGGACTGCCAGTCGCCGCGAAGTCGATTGGCGGCGAACTGCGGATAGGTGGACTGGATCTTCGACATCCCGATGATCCGAGCGAAGATGCCGGTCGCTCGCGCACTTCGTTTTCCGAGATGGGACGCATCCTCGCTGTGGCCGGGGCTCGGCGGAGGTGAGAACGTCTTTCCGTCGGGGGCGAATTGGAGCCCGTTCTCCGTGGCCCACGCGCGGAGCGCCTTCGCCCGTCGACGATTCTTCAGCCAGAACCAGAACATCTGGAGTGGGCCGAGGATCGGAATGAAGCTGTTGTTGGAAGACATGTCTTTTCTCCGGGGAGTTGATCGGCCTTCAAGGGGTCACGTGATCGGATTCCACCGTACTCGACCGTCCGAGTGGATGTCCACGTGGGGATTCCAGGCGACTTCCCAGGTAAAACCATCGGGGTCCGCGAAGTAGCCGCGAACTCCGCCCCATGGCGGTGCGGATGGCGTCCGTAGGATTCGACCACCCGCATCGCGGGCGAGTTCCAGCAGTCTCATGACGTCCTTCTCGGTGCCGACGTTCCGGGAGAGCGAGGAGACGATGCCGTCCAGTTCTCCCGGTGTGCCCGCGGCGTCCGCCGCAAGCGCGTCGCGGGGGAAGAGCGCGAAGATCAGACCCGAGAGATCGAAGAATGCGACGTTCTGGTTGCTGCGGGGGTGGGCGACGAATCCGATCGACTCGTAGAATCTTCGGCTCCGTTCGAGGTCGGAGACGCCGAGCGTGATGAAGGAGATCCCGGCTGGTATGGTTGTCTCCGAGGTCATTCACGGAGTGTCTCCGAAGCCGAACGACCACGCAAATGGACTTCACGATCCCGCATCCCGGAGCCTCCATGCCCGACCATCTTGAGATCAGTACGACTGACCGGTCCATACACATCAAGCCGGTCGGCAGGATCCACGCGACCGACTACGACCTCATTCGACCGGCCGTCGAGTCGTTCATCGAAAGGCACGGCGCCGCGAGAATCCTCTTCGACTGCCAGGAGTTCGACGGGTGGACGCCTGCTGCGATGTGGGAGGACCTGAAGCTCGGAACGCATCACGCCTCGGATCTAGAACGAATCGCATTCGTGGTCGATTCCCGTTGGCAGGCGGCCCTGGCCGCGGCATGCAAGGTCTTCCTGCGGGCCGAGGTCCGGGCGTTCGATCGGGACCGGCTCTCGGAAGCGCTCGCCTGGATCGACGAGGGTTGATCCCGTCGTTCCAGTCGATCTCGTTGCTACCATGTCTTCAATGACCGAGCGACGAAACACGCGACAGCACGATGCGATTCGCGCCACCATCGAGACCGCGGGGCGGCCGCTTTCGATCGACGAGATCCACAGGGCCAGCAAGGCGGTGGTGCCGACGCTCGGCGTCCGCACCGTCTACCGGGCGGTCCGTCGACTCGAAGAGGCGGGTGAGATCGCTCGGGTGATCGTGCCGGGTCAGACGGATCGATACGAGACGGCGACCGCCGCCTCCCATCATCATCATCACTTCCACTGCCTGGTGTGTGATCGGGTGTTCGACGTCGACGGCTGCCCCGGTCGCCTGGCCGCGATGGTGCCGGAAGGGTTCGTGCTTCAGCACCACGAAATCACGCTGAGCGGTCGCTGCGATGCCTGTGCTTGACGAACGGGGTCCTTCCCTGATGTTCGGCCTGGTGGGGATGATGGTCCTGTCCAGCGGTTTCTCGGTCGGCGCTGCCGCGGACGGCCCGGAGAGTCCGTGCACGGGAGATCTCGATGGCGATCAGATCGTCGATCGGAGGGATCTCGATGTGCTCCTCGATCGATGGGCGGAGCGCGACGATTTAGTCGACATCGACGGTGACGGCGCATGCGGCAGCGGTGACGTGGCGATCGTGGCGTCGAACTGGACATCCTGGCAGGCGTCGGGGGCATCGGGGCGACAGGTGGTCCGGCCACGCGGGACGACCGGTGCTGGGCAGGGCTTCTGGGAGTATCTGCCCGCCGACTATCTCGATCGCGACGACTGGTCGCTTCTGGTCTTCCTCCATGGGAGGGGCGAGAATGGAGATGGGTCGTCGATCGAACTGCGACGCGTCCTGGTGCACGGTCCGCCGGCGCTGATCGCCTCGAACCGGTGGCCGGTGTCGGGCAGTGCGGTCGGGGACGAGTTCGTGGTCCTCAGCCCGCAGAATTCGGGCCGTCCCGAGGGATGTCATACGGGCGGCGATGTGGCGAACTTCCTCGAGTGGGCGATCGATCACTACGACGTCGATCGGGATCGTGTGTACCTGACCGGGCTCAGTTGCGGCGGCGTCGGGACGTGGGAATATCTGCGGCTCGCCCTCGAGGACGATCGAATCGCGGCCGCGGTGCCGATCTGCGGCGACGG
>PKCT01000249.1 GCA_002862325.1 Phycisphaerae bacterium | reverse complement strand
CGGGAAGACGTCCTCCTGAAGTGGAAGGAAGACGCCCGCGGAGTCCACGAGGTAGATCAGCGGGAGGCCTGCCATCTGGGCCACGCACTGGGCCCTGATGATCTTCTTGCAGGTCATCGGAAAGAACGCGCCGGCCTTGACCGTCGCATCGTTGGCGATCACCATCGCCGGCCGCCCCTCGACCTGACCGATCTCGGTCACCACACCGGCCGACGGTGCTCCACCGAACGGCGTGTACATGCCATGGGCGGCGAAGAGCCCACACTCGAAACGGGGCGAGTCGGGGTCGAAAAGCAGATCCAGCCGTTCTCGGGCGGTGAGGCGACCATGGCGATGTTGCCGCTGAACCCCCTTTTCACCCCCTCCAGCCAAGATTCGCGCAGATTCCGCGTGGAGGAACTCGATCGCATCCTGAAGGGTCTCGGCGGCCATCAAAGGGTCCTCGGCGGCAACACAGGGTCGGGATTTCGGGGTCGCACACCGACCCCCACCCTCACAGAATACCGCTCGGAGCGGTCCAGGGATGGGCACTCCTCTTGAGCCTCTCCCGGGATCTCGCTACACTGCGCGGCTCTTCAATTGTCACGCTAAGACCCGAGCTGCGGCCCGACCGCCGCGACTGGAACCTGGATCATGAGCATCTCCCTCGCCCGCAAGGCGGACATCCGCGGCGAACACGGCCGTCACGACAAGGACTCCGGCTCCCCGGAAGTTCAAATCGCCGTCCTCACAGATCGGATCAAGGCTCTCCAGAGCCACTTCGACGGACACAAGCACGACCACTCGTCCCGACGTGGCCTGCTGGCCATGGTGAGCCGTCGAAACCGGCTGCTTCGCTACCTGCAGCGAACCAACCGTGACAGCTACCTCTCGACCATTCAGAAGCTCGGTCTTCGCAAGTAGTCCAATCTTGTTCCGGCGTCGCAACCGCTCCGGCGGCAGGCGACGATGCGCAGCTCCTAGGAACTGTTCATCGCCCTCTGCCCCCAATCGGACGCGACGCCTCCATCCTCGTCCGCGATTCTATTCGGAATCGCCCGTACATCGGTCCCGAAATCCATGAGGACCGGAAAGGCAGAATTTCATGTCAGCAGTTTTCGTTGAACGCGAAATCGGTGGTCGTACCCTCCGATTCGAGACCGGCAGAGTCGCAAAGCTCGCGTCCGGTGCGGTGATCGCCACCTACGGCGAGTCGACCGTCATGGCCACCTGCGTGAGGTCGAACCCCCGACCTGGAATCGACTTCTTCCCGCTGCAGTGCGATTACCGAGAGAAGCTCACCGCCGCCGGCAAGTTCCCGGGCGGATTCCGCAAGCGCGAGGGCGCACCGAATGAGAAGGAAGTCCTGACGATGCGGATGATGGATCGACCGATCCGTCCGCTCTTCCCCGATGGATTCATCGACGAAATCCAGATCCAAGCCTGGGTCATGAGCCACGACGGTCAGAACGACACCGACGTTCTCGCCTGCACCGCCGGCGCCGCCGCGGTGTCGATCACGGACGCCCCTTTCCAGGGACCGGTCGCGACCGTCCGAGTCGGCCGCATCGTGACCGACGAGGGCGAGACCTTCGTTCTCAATCCGACCGTCACCCAGATGGAGTACTCGGACATCGATCTCGTGCTCTCCGGACATCCGGACGGCATCAACATGATCGAGGTCGGCGCCGCGGAAGTCGAGGACGACGTCGTCCTGGAGGCCATCCGCTTCGGATACGAGGAGGGCGTGAAGCCGATCGTCGAACTGGTGCTCGAGCTTCGTGAGAAGTGCAACGCTCCCGAAGTGAACGCCGGCCCCCTCCACCTCCCGAGCGACGAAGTCATCCAGACCGTCAAGGACAAGGTGTACGACCGACTGGTCGAAGCCCGGAAGATCCACGGCAAGCACGATCGCGGCGAAGCGGTCGGCGCACTCCGCGAAGAAGTTCTCCACGAGTGCTTCGCACTCCCGGAGTCTGGCTCGTACCCCGAGTACAAGGCTGCCGAAGATCGCCGAAGCCAGGCCAAGGACGCCTTCCGGCTCCTCGAGAAGAAGATCACCCACATGCTCGTCGCCGAGCACGGCATTCGTGCCGATGGCCGCGGTCTGAAGGAGATCCGACCACTGGAGATGGAACCGGGAATCTTCCACCGCACGCACGGATCCGCGTTCTTCCAGCGGGGTGAGACCCAGTCCCTCGTCACGTGCGCCCTCGGCACCAACAAGGCCGAGCAGATCGTCGACGGTCTACTTCCCGAGTATGCGAAGAAGTTCTACCTCCACTACAACTTCCCGCCATTCTGCGTCGGTGAAGCCGGCCGAATCATGGGGCCGGGACGTCGCGAGGTCGGCCACGGCGCGCTCGCGGAGCGATCGCTCCTTGGAATCATCCCCAGCACCGACGACTTCCCGTACACGATCCGCCTCGTCAGCGACATCACCGAGTCGAACGGTTCCTCGAGCATGGCTTCGGTCTGCGGTGGGTGCCTCGCGCTCATGGATGCCGGCGTCCCGATCCGGAACACCTGTGCGGGCATTTCCGTCGGGCGATTCACCTCCGCCGAAGGCAAGATCACGCACGTCACCGACATTCTCGGCGAAGAGGACTTCTTCGGCGAGATGGACTTCAAGGTGTCGGGCACGCGGGAAGGCATCACGGGCATCCAGCTCGACCTGAAGGCCAGAGGCCTGTCGGTCGACGAGATCGACCAGATCTTCGACCAGGCGAAGGAGGGACGTCTTCAGATCATCGAACAGATGGAAGCGGTTCTTCCGGCTCCTCGGGAGGACATCTCGAAGTTCGCACCGAGGATCATCACGGTCAAGATCGATCCCGACAAGATCGGCAAGCTCATCGGCCCTGGCGGCAAGACCATTCGCGGCATTCAGGAACGCACCGGCTGCTCGATCGACGTCGAAGAGGACGGGACGGTCCTCATCGGGTCCACCGACGCCGAAATGGGCGAACAGGCCAAGGCCGAGGTCGAAGCCCTCGGGGCGGAGATCAAGGTCGGCTCGATCTACGAGGGCAAGGTCGTCGCGGTCAAGGAATTCGGCGCGTTCATCGAACTCGCTCCCGGTACCGACGGCATGTGCCACATCTCCGAGCTCGCCCATGGATTCGTGAAGTCAGTGAACGACGTCGTCGCGATCGGCGACTCGGTCAAGGTCAAAGTCATCAACGTCGACGACACCGGACGCATCAAGCTCTCCCGGAGAGCCCTGATGGACCCGCCGGCCGACGGCGAAGGCGGTGACGACGGCGAGTCCAGAGGTCGAGGACGGAAGCGAGAGAACCAGTCCTCCTCGTCCTGATCGAAATTGCCAGTTTCAAGGCCCCGGACTCCCCAGGTGTCCGGGGCCTTGTCGTACCCAAAGGCACGCAAGAATTGCTCACAACTTCCTCCCGAAACAGGTGTTCTAAGCCGCCGAGCAGCCAGAGACGGGGAATTCACCTGATATACCACTTGCGAAAATCGTCGAGTCCGCTGATCATGTAGGAGTTCACAGGCCTCGATGTGGAGGTGGACCGCTTAGCTTTCCGGAGATTGATGCTCGGTGATGAGCGACTTTCTCCAAGTGACGGCACGTGCGACGGGTCCATCCGGAGCAAGAGCCGGCAGGCTCCACCGTGGAAGAGGCCAGCATCGATACCCCCGCGGTTGCAGAAGACCGCTTACCCCGGAGAGACTCTCAGACATGTCCGAAAGCAGCCTTGTCGAGATCGAGGGGGAGATCAAGTGGTTCGATCCCCGAAAGGGTTACGGCTTCATCATCGGCCCCGAGGGCCAGGACATCTTCGTCCACTTCTCGGTGATCGAGCAGGATGAAGGATTCCGTACGTTCCGTGACGGAGAGACGATCATCTACGACGCGAATGACGGAGAAAAGGGTTGGTCCGCGACGCGAGCCCGCTCTCTTTCCCCGAAGAGCAAGACGTCGGACGTCGAAGCCAAGCCGGCCGCCCAAGGTGCCAGCACCAACCAGAGCTAGCGGCTCACAGCGTCCGAATCGGATCCAAACGCTCATATGCAATTCTTCGGCCTAGGTCTGGCTTTGGGAGTCGTCCTGGGCGCGATCTTCGTGCGACTTCTCGTCCGCCGCACGGATCGCATTCGAGAAGAGAGAGCAAGATCGGCGGAACGTCGCGCAGCCGATGCGGAACGACTCGCTGAACTCGGGTCGCTCACCAGCGGCCTTGCCCATGAGATCAAGAATCCGCTCTCATCCGTCGTGCTGAACGCCCAGCTCATCGAAGAATCGATCGGCGAGCTTCCACCTGAGATGGAGCGTCGCCCGGCCATGCTCAATCGGGTGGGTGCGCTCGTGCGAGAAGCCGAGCGATTGAGGGAGATCCTGACAGACTTTCTGCGGTTCGCGGGCAGAGTGAAGCTCGATCTTCAGCCGGTCGACCTCAGACCGATCGTCGAAGAGGTCGTCGATTTCTTCCATCCTCAGGCAAGCGCCGCACAGGTGGTCGTGAGGCTCGACCTTCCACCCAAACCGGTGGAGGCCAGACTCGACGGATCCCTCTTCAAGCAGGCCGTGCTCAATCTCATGATCAACGCGGTCCATGCGATGGAGGCGTCAACGCCGAGCAATCGTCGAGAACTGCTGGTGCGCGTCGGCGGCGACGACGATGTGTCCGTGCACGTCATCGACTCGGGCCCGGGCGTGCCCGAGGACATGCGAGAGAGGATCTTCCACCCCTACGTGACGGGCACGCCGGGAGGCACCGGACTGGGGCTGCCTACCGCACGCAGGATCGCGGAGGAGCACGGAGGACGGGTGGAACTCGAGGTGCTGCCGGGCCGAGGCAGCGACTTCTCGATCCACCTGCCCAACGCCTCGAAACCACCATCGGTCAGTCCAGCCAGTCCTTCGCCTTCAGACGCTCCGGGACATACGTCTCGGTGACGTAGCTGATGTCCTTGGTGATCAGGGATTCGACCTCCATCTTGAATCCATTGCTCATCATGCGCTTGATCTCCTTCTGCCAGGGCTTGCGGTCCGCGAACCACGGATATTCGGAGATCTCCCTGGCGCGCTTACGATCCTTGTCGTCGAGATCAATCTTGACATCGTCAGAAAGATCGCACCGGGCGTAGTCATCGGATCGGATGCCGAGGAACTTCGCGTCGGGCACCGCCATCCGACCACTCTCGAAGGCAAGATTGATCGACCCCTGCTTGATGACGCTGTAGATGTAGTGCCCCCAGGGGTCGCAATCGAGAAGACAGTAGATGGGGAGTCCGAGCTCGGTGTTCAAGCGATGCAGGAGGCGGCGAACACCACGGGGCGGCTGCCCCGAACCTTCCGTCAGGATGCAATTGTGCTTCTCCCAGAAGCGATCCTCGTTGAATCGACTCCAGACCGTGTCCTTTTCGACGTGCAGTACGAATTTCGCATCGCACTTGCCGAAACGAATCACGCTCGGTTCGCAGATGGACGGAATCGCGTATCCACCGGTCCCCATGCGACGACAATTGATCTCGTCGCCGTTGTCGAAGACGGTGAGGTTCCCAACCATCGTGCCCCGCTTCTTCGCGAAGACATGAAGATTCTCGCGGAGCGAATCGAGGGTGACCTCGAGATCCTCGAGAACGGAGTCGGACTCGTCCTGTCCCTCGAAGGTCTTCTCCTTCGTTCCCGCGATGGTGTGCAGGCTCTTGTAGTACATGCCACGAAGGCTCAGGGTCTTGCCCGCCTTGACCAGATCGCGACAGCCATCGGCCACCAAAATCGTTTGCATGAACTTCTTGGCCTGCCCGAGGTTGAAGAGCAGACGCTGCTGCGCCGCATCGCCCATTCGAAGGACCCTGGCCTTCTTGTCGAAGTGGACGTTAGACTTCGATCGGGTGGGAACCGCGAAGGAGGGATCGCTTCGTCGCAGGCTCTGATCCACGACGCCGCCTGCGAGCCCCTCGATCCGATCCACGGTCTGCGCATCGATCTTCGCCTGATCCTGCTTGGTCGCGGGGGCGGACGAGCCGGTCTTTCGGACCTTTTTCCGGATCTTCTTCTTCTTCTTCTTCTTCGGTCCGGCGTCCCCCGCCTCGGAGGTGACGGCCGGCTTCCTGACCACCCGCTTCTTCTTCCCGGCGGCAGGCGTGGGGCTCGTCGCAGCGGCTCGTAGGACCTTTTTCTTCTTCTTGGCCATCAGGGACCAACCTCCAGCACACGCTTTATGCGGCTCAGGATCGCTTCACTGAACGTCGACCGGAAACCTTCTTCTTTCGCTTCTTCCTGGTTTCGGTCGTCGACCGACTCCCTTGGGAGAACAGCAATCCATCCTCATCGGAACCGGCGGATGCGCGCCCATCGTCGGCGGGGTCCAGGATGATGACATCGTCGTCGTTCGCGAGCCTTCCGCCGTCGTCGACGACGTTTCCTTCGTCGTCGAGCTGCTGATCTGCCTCCGCGGTCTTGACCGACGCAATCTCCGCGAGGGCCTCGTGCGTCTTGGACGCGGGCCTGCCGGTCATCCGCTCGCACGCCATCGCGATCTCGCCGATGTATCGAGCGAACACGTTCCGACGCTCGGTCTCTCGACGCATGCGCTGACGTCGTCGAAGATACGTGCCCAGCTTTCGGCCACATTCCTTCAACGCGAGCTTCATCTCCTTACGAATCTCGTCGTAGTCCGCGATCGCTTCCTTTGATTCGCTGGTGAACGGCACCCAGGTACTCGCCATGTGGATCATCACCACGATCGGGCCGGTGGGTAGGGCTCCGCGGGCTTGCTGGAGTCCGTAGTTCTTCCATCCGGTCTCAACCATCGCCTTGAACGCACAACAGGCCGACTGCTGGTAGAGAAGCGGAACCCGGTTGGCGAATCGTATGACCCGCCCCAGATCGTCCGCAGGCAGCTGCCCTCCATACGCGATGCCAACTTCGATCAGGAAGGGATTTCCGCGATAGACCGCCGCCGGACGGGTGCTTGCCGCGAAGAATTCGGCCTTCACCTCCTTGAGGAGCCCCGCGAGCATCGCCTTGGTTCCTATGGGGACCAGACAGTCCGTCGGTGGCGCCATGATCTTGACGCCGTCGATCGCCTTGAAGAGCCTTTCCGCATCCGCATGGCCGACCTGCTTGACCCAAGTCCTGTCGGTCAACTCGGCCTTCCGACAGATCTCCTTGGCCACCTTCGGGCCGACCCGGCAGAAGTCCTCCTTGAAGAAGGCGCCGAGCTGCGTCCGCTCGGTACGTTCGAGCATCTGGATGAGGGTGCCGAGCTCGATGCCCTTTGGATGAGGCTTGATCTCCCTCGATTCCGGTGGAAGTTCGTCCACGGCCCGAGGAAATTCGATGACCTCGTTCGTGGGCGTGACGTACACGAAGCTCGCATGGGGATTCGCGATCGCGGTCTGCTCGAGATACTCGTCGACGGACGCTCTTCCCTTCTGATACCGCCCCTCGAGATCGATGGTCACTCTCGTGCCATGACCTTCCGTGAACCCCGCCACGTCGTCGCCGATCTCCGCATCCTCGATGACTTCCGCACGATTGCGGGCGGTGTCCATCTTGAGGACCACACGATGTGCGGGCTTCTTGCGTCCCGTCTTCGAGACGATCAGCACCGGCTGGCCCGTCGTCATCAGCCCGTACATGCCCGCCGCAGAGATCCCGATCCCCTGCTGTCCGCGGCTCATCTTCATGCGATGGAACTTCGATCCGTACAGAAGCTTGCCGAAGATGTTCTCGATCTGACGCCGGACGATTCCGGGACCATTGTCGGCGATCGTGACCTTGAACCGCGTTTCTTCGAGCTGAAGAAGCTCCACCCGAATGTCGGGAAGGATCCCCGCCTCCTCGCACGCATCGAGGGCGTTATCGACCGCCTCCTTGACAGTCGTGAGCAACGCCTTCCGAGGATTATCGAAGCCGAGAAGATGACGGTTCTTTGCGAAGAACTCGCTGACCGAGATCTCCCGTTGGCGGGAAGCCATCTCCTCTGCGGTGGATCTGGACGCCGTAGCGCTTCGCTTCTTCCTGGCGCCGTCGGTCTTGCTGGACTTCTTCATCGTGGCAGCTGGCATTCCGTCGCACTCGTTCGCCGGAGCTGGCTCCGGACGCTGTCTCAAAGGCTCGGGGCATCCTGCCCCCGGCCACAACTTAGCGGATTCAGGACTTCTTGATCGGAAATGGATCGCTCTCCCCAGGCCAGTGCACCCGCTTTCCGCTATCTTTCTCGGCCCGCGGTCCCATGTTGGACCGACCCAACGAGACCCCCACGCCCCCAGGAGCACCGAGATGGAGACCACCCTCATCATTCTGAAGCCCGACGCCGTCCAGCGAGGCCTCATGGGCAAGATCATCAGCCGCTTCGAGGACAAGGGGCTGCAGGTCGTGGGCGCCAAGTTCATGAAGATCACCGATGATCTCGCATCCCAGCACTATGCGGACCACCGAGAGAAGCCCTTCTACGCCGGTCTCGTCTCATTCATGACCTCGTCCCCGGTGCTGGTTCTCGCACTTCGTGGAAACGGTGCCATCGCGGTCTGTCGATCCATGATGGGGGCGACATTCGGCTTCAAGGCCGACGCCGGAACCATTCGTGGCGACTTCGGAGTGTCGAGCTCGTTCAACCTCATTCATGGCAGCGACAGTCCGGAAGCTGCAGAGAAGGAACTCGCACTGTTTTTCTCGGATGGAGACATCATCGATTGGAGCCCCGCCGGCCAAGGCTGGGTGTACGACATGTCCTCCGGCGCTCCGGAATAGCCAGCAGCAGCCTCGCAGACGCACCCACAAAGCCTCCGCTCGAGCGCGGAGGCTTTGTGCATTTTCACCGATTCCTCGACCCCGGAGTGCGGATTCCTGAACTGCAGAAAGTGGTTTTCGCTTCAACCGTTGAGGAATCCGAACCGCGGTTCCACTCGAACGTATTTACCGACGCTCGGTGCCCCTGATCCGAGGACCGGATTGGAAAATCGCCGGCGAGGCCCCCTCGACCAGTCATCGCGACGGACCGCGATGGATTTCGACGATCGGGGCCTTCTAACTCCGAGGGAACGAACATGACCGCGTCCCGGAAGACCTCCAAGCTGCTCGGCCAAGACTCGCCTCTTCAGCGCGCACGATCCCGGACCAGACTCGCCCTGGACAAGGCGACGGAGTTCGCCGGCCGACGCGCCGGCACGACCCGCAGACGCTCGGAACCGAACCAACGCCCCCTGTCCCAAATCGAGGAGCGGGTGCTTTCGACGATCCTCGAGAAGGAGATCGACTACATCGACTCCGAGGTGTTCGAACAGGACGACGCGGAGGTCCACATCTACGGACTCGACGACGTCGAGAAGCCCGACGTCTCCTGGTACCGACCGCTCATGGAGGACCTCATCCCCCAGCGTGGTCGAGCTGATCAGGGGCGACAGGGAAAGTCGGTGCTCCTCTCCGCCGAGCAGGAGCGAATTCTGTTCCTCAAGTTCAACTATGCGAGATTCCGGATGCGTCGCATCCAGGAGAGCCTCGGAAACCGTCGCCCTGGACTCGCCGAAGCTCGGGATCTGCTCCGCTGGTTCGGCGTCGCCGAGGGATATCGCGAGCAGATCGCCGAAACGAACCTCGCCCTTGTGCTCGCGATGGCCAAGCGCGTTCGGATCCTCGACGGCGAATTCGCCGATGTCGTGAGCGAAGGGAACATGGCGTTGATGCGTTCCGTCGACAAGTTCGACTGTGGGCGCGGATTCAAGTTCTCGACCTACGCCTGCCGAGCGATTCTCAAGGCGTTCAGCCGTCATGGGATGAAGAGCACCAAGTACCGCCAGAGGTTTCCCACGGATTTCGATCCTGCACTCGAGAAGTCCGACTTCGTCGAGACGCGCCGGGCCACAGAGCAGGCGGATTCCGCGGCCGAGGTCCGCCACATCGTCGAGACCAACGAAGCCGAACTGACCTCCGTCGAGCAGACCGTCATCGTGCACCGATTCGGGATCGGTTCCACGACCGATTCCGTCGCCCCACTCACGCTCGAACAAGTGGGTCAGATCATCGGTGTGACGAAGGAACGTGTTCGACAGATCCAAAACAAGGCGCTCGCGAAGCTACGTTCCGTCATCGAGAACGACGGAAGACTCGACCCGTCGATGGCGACGAGCGAAAACTGACGGGCATCAATCTTCGGTCCACTCACGGGCTGGATCGAGCTCTCACGCGAGTGCCCCCCCCTCGCGTCCACGAGCTCGTCCAGCCCGTATCAGCACCGGCGTGGTCACCGTGGTGATGACGAGATGCCCGAGGCCGAAGACCACGAAGACGACCGCGTAGCCGATGTCCCCATCCTGCGAGCGGGTTTCGTCGACCAGCATCTGGACAAGGAACCCTGCGGTGGCGACGCCTGCGAGGAAGCCGACATCACCCGCCGCCCGAAAGCCGCCCATGCCCACGAGACCCTGATGGAGCCGGTCCAGGATCGCGAGAGACGTCGGAAGAAGGACCGCCCCACCGGCGCCGAGGACAATCGAGATGGAGAGAAGGAGAATCACGTTGTCTCTCGCGACTGGGAGCAGTGCGATGCCACATCCGAACGCGACCGCACCGATCACCCGAACACGAACGTCTCCCCATCGATCGGCCAACTGGCCGGCGGGAATAGCTCCGAGCCCCATCAGAAGCAGGACGGATCCGACGAGTCCGCCTCGTGAAGCGGGACCAAGCCCGACCGAGTCCGCGAGGAACAGACCAAGCGTCCCGGTGAGGAGTCCCCCGACGGCTCGATCCGACCCGGCGATCAGGAGAAGTGGCCAGAACGGTCCCCTGATGCGATGACGCAGCGGCGACGGCTTCGCGACTTCATCCAGGTCCCGCAGGCCCTCGAGCCGACGTAGCCGTCGACGCCAGAGCAACGCCAGACAACCAGCGAGCAGACACGCACCCGCGCC
>PKCT01000043.1 GCA_002862325.1 Phycisphaerae bacterium | reverse complement strand
TCGAGCAGGTTGTTGTACGAGAGCGGCTTCCCTCCGAGGAGTTCGGCGGAGACCACGCTGGGGCCTTTGAAGGCGGGATCTCGATAGACCGCGCCCAGCTGATGGGGGTTCTCTCCGTACCGGAGCTCCCGCTGGCCCGTGTAGTTCAGTCGAAGGACGGCGGGGAATCTCTGAGCCGACGTCTGACTCATCCAGGCTGCGATCGTGGCGTCGTACTCCGCGGTCCGTGCGAAGGCGGCTGCTGCGAACTCCCGACGGAGCTCGATCGAGGTGCTGCCATCGTTCTGATCCAGGTCGTTGACGACCCGGTCGTACTGGTCCGGAGTGGTCACCACCGTGACGAACTCGTGGTTCTTCGCGGCCGACCGGAGCATCGATGGTCCGCCGATGTCGATCTGCTCGATCGCCTCCTCGGTCGTGGTCCCTTCCGTCCGGATCGTGCGTTCGAAGGGGTAGAGGTTCACACACACTAGGTCGATGGGTCCCATGTCGTGGGATCCGAGGTCCGCGGTGTGGTCGGGATCGTCCCTTCTGAAGAGGATGCCGCCGTGCACCGCTGGATGCAGCGTCTTGACGCGGCCATCCATCATCTCCGGGAAGCCGGTGAGCTCCTCCACCGCCTTCGGTGCCAGCCCGGCTTCCGTGAGCGCGCGGTGGGTGCCGCCGGTCGAGACGATCTCGACTCCTCGTTCCTGGAGCGCGCGAGCAAATGGAACCAGGTCGGTCTTGTCGCTAACCGACAGCAGTGCTCTTCGAACCGTGGCAGTCGTCGTCATGTCGGTGGATCTGTTCTTCTCAGCGAACGGGATCGAGTCTGATCATTCGACCGTCGGATCCGGATGCGTAGATCGAGTCTTCGACGAGTCGGATGCGCTGCACGGCCGGGAGGGAAACGGTCTTGGTGACGCGGCCCTGGTCGACGTTGAGCATCCGTAGGGTCCTTGCGGAATCGTCCCAGATCGCGACTTGCCCGTCGATGACGCCGAGGATCTCGCCCTTGGCTTCCGGCAGCGTCCAGAGGACGGTGCCCTGGATGGCGGTCGTCGACCGCGCCTTGAGGCAGATGAGTCCTTCCGCGTCGGACCACTGCAGGACTCGGGGGTCCCCCGAACCCGCGTCGAAGAAGAACGGGGCATGATCGAGAGGACTCTTGGCCAGATGCTTCCACTGCGGACGACCGGTCGAGACGTCGTAGGCTCGCAGGTACTGGTCGTCCGACGGGCAGAAGACCAGACCGTCACCCGCGGCGATGCGGGCCGAGACGCTGCCGAGGATCTGGTCCCCCCAGATCCGGCCGACGGTCTTTCCGTCCAGCATCAGGACAGTGCCTCCGTCGCTGCCGCAGACCACGTTGTTGACGCCGACGGGGGTCGGTGCGTGCTCCACCGGTCCGCGCAGCTGATTCGCCCGCCAGGGATGGCCGACGACATACTGATGCCACATGACCTGTCCCGTCCGGGTTCCGTAGATCAGGTATGGACCGGATCGGATGGCTTCGGTCGAAGGCACCTTGTCGAGGGGTTGGCGTCCGATGATGGATCCGCTGGCGTGGTCCAGCACGAACACCACGGGGTCCGTGGTGACGTAGAGCTTGTCGTCGGCGTTCCGCCCCCATGAGAGGTCGCCGGGGCCCGGCATGCCGTGGGTGATGCCCCAGATCTTGTCGTTGGCATCGGCGGCGACCGCCGTCCAGACGACGTCGCCGCTCTTTCGATCGAGACGAGTCAACCGGTTCCCCGAGGTGACTGCGTACACATCGCCCTCGACGACGTCGAAGCGGTTGGCGTCACCGTTCAGATCGGCCTGCCAGATGATCCGAAAGCCGAGTTCACGAGCGGCGGTCGGTCCCACCGTGTACTTCTCGTCCAGTTCCTGACGACGGTCCTGGATCGTCGGGCCGTCGGATTCGGTTTGGGCCTGAGCCCTTTCGCCGAAGGTCACGGCCGCGATGATGAGGAGACAACCGGAAGTTCGAAGGACGCCCTGCATGGAGAGATGCTCCGGGTATGAATCGGGTGGAACGGGGTGGGATTCGCCACCTTGAATCGGACAGTCTATCGCTTCCTCGCTGAGTTGACGATCCCGCGTCCGATCTATTCGAACGTCGATTTGGGGAGGTTCCCGCGACGGATTCGCCTTATTGGATACGATTTCGTACATGTTTACGGGACTCGTACAGGCACTGGGAAGGGTCGAAAGGGTCGATCAGGCCTCCGAAGGTGTACGTCTGACGATCGATCTCCGTCCCTGGTCGCTGAGGCCGGACCTCGGCGCATCGATCAGTGTCGCCGGATGCTGTCTCACCGTCGTGGGGTTCGAAGAGGGCCTGGCTTCTTTCGACGTCGTTCACCGGACGCTGGAGATGACCACGTTGGGCCGGCTCCAGGCCGGCGATGCAGTCAACCTTGAACCCGCCGCGACCCTCGAGACTGCCCTGGGTGGACATCTCGTCCAGGGACATGTGGATGCGGTCGGTCGCGTCGTCGATGTTCAGGACACGCAGGATTGGCGACTTCGCATCGAGTGTGACGTCGAGGTCGGGCCCCATCTCGTGGATCGTGGTTCGATCACCGTGGACGGCGTGTCACTGACGGTCGCATCGGTCCTTCGGGGTACGGAGGGAGTCGTCCGCGGATTCGAAGTGGCGTTGATCCCGGAGACTCTCGAGAGAACGACGCTTCGGGGGTTGCAGGTCGATGACGGCGTCAATCTCGAGGCTGATGTGATCTCGAAAATGGTCGCCGGTCACGTCGAACGGTTCCTGGCCACACGGCAGATCTGAACTTCGGACGTCGTTCGCCTCTTCAGCCCGCCTTGCGCATAATCGTCCGCGGCGACTTCGACTCGCCGATGAACTCCTGCTGCGTCGCCGCGTGACGTCGCATGCAGATCATGGTGAGGTCGTCCGATTGATGAAGCGACCCCGCATGGCCATCGAGGAGCGATTCGACCTCCTGGATCATGGCCTTCGGATGTTCGATCTGCGCGAGTTCCTCGATGACCTCGCGGTAGCGGTGATTCGGCAGTCGGCGTTGATGATGATCGTCGGATCTATCGGGGAAGGCCTGCTCGAATCCGTCCGAATGCAGGACCAGTCCTTCGCCCGACGCCAGATGGACTTCGTGTTCCTCGAACACCTCGTCGTCGAAGACCCCGAGGAGACCTCCCGTCGCCTCGTACTCCCGGCCGTTCGCATTCTTCGCGTTGAGCGCGGGTATGTGCACGACCGAAGGATGTCCGGCGGAGGCGATTCTGGCCACGTTGGTGCGGGTGTTGAAGACGATGTAGGTCGCGGTCGCGAATCGAGTGGTCTGCCCCTTTCGCGAGACGAGAAACCGGTTGAGCCGCGTCAAAGCCTCGCCCGGAGGTACCACACTCGTCTTGCCGTCCGCCCTGACATCGACGCCGCAGAGACTGCGACAGATCACCATCGTGAACAAGGCGGCGGAGACCCCGTGGCCGACGGCATCGGCAAGAAAGAGACCCACATGCTCGTCGTCGAGTTCGAGAATATCGAAGATGTCGCCCGAGACGTAGCTGGCGGGTCGCCACAGCGCGGCGACCTTGACTCCTAGCTTGGTCGAGATCTCGTTCGGAAGGAATTCACGCTGGACGATCGAGGCGAGCTGGAGTTCCTGGTCCATGCGTCCAAGCTCCTCCTGGACGCCCTCCGCGATTCGCCTCGTCACCGTGAGCTCGTTCCGGACGTGGTCGATCTCCGGCTGCCGGTGGGCGAGCGTGCGGAGCACGGTCATGATCGTTTCGGGATCCGGATCCTCGGCAAGGGTGATCGTATCGCTTCGATTCGTGGATCCGCCGCATCGAATCATCGTGGTGACCGGATCGAATCCGACCCGGGACTCGAAGCGGCGGACGGCGATCGGCGGATCCTTCTGGTCCTGGACGATCACCGCCAGCGAGCCGCACCATTCGGCTTCACTGAGATCCGAGCCCGCGACGACGTCGAGTACGGGATCGGATGGCCGACGTACCAGGCGGCACGCCGCGGCGAGTCGATCGACGTCGGTGCCCGAAGACGGCGTTGAAACGAAGATCACCCGAGATGACGGCATGAACGGTGGTTCCGATACCCGCGGAGACGGGGTCGAGATTCGGCCCCTCATTCTGCTTCGGCAGACTCGGAGAGCGTCTTGAGCCGCTCGGGTGGAATAGAGAGTCGATCGCCGACCGAGACTCCGAGCTCCTCGAATCGTCCGGGGGCGAGTTCGATGGCGAACTGCGCCGGATAGCCGCTGGTGTATTTCGCAAGTCGCTGCTCGTAGGCGAGTTCGGTCTCCTGATCGCCTCGGGGAGGCTCCGCCGGCATCGTATGCAGGGCCGTGACGTACCCGATCGGATCGATGAACGCGATGTCGATGTCCATGATGCAGCCGTACATCCAGAAACTACGGGTCTCGACATCCTGGAACACGAACAACATGCCCTCGTCCGGGGCCAGCGAAGTTCGACCCGCGAGTCCCCGTCGACGACTCTCCGGAGTCATGGCCAGGTCGAGCGAGAATTCCTGCCCGGCGATGAGGATGGTCTCGATCCCTCCATCGATCGGGCGGGCCTGCGGCTTGCACCCGGTGAGCAGAATCGCGAATCCAAACGACGCGATCGCTGATGTCGATAGGGCTTTCATGCGTTACACGATACGAGCCAGTGGTGATCCTCGTCCAGGACTCTGCACGGACATTCGCGCTCTCGAACGACGAGCGCTTCGAGTGCGGCACGATCGACGAGTCGTCTGAACCGATCGATTCCCATCGGCCGGCGCATGTCCTGGAGTCCGGACCGATACGCGAGCAGTCCGATGATGCGAGAGGCCGTCACGCCCGCCGACATGTACCCGTGCAGCCCTCGATCGCCGTCGCGCTTCGCAAGGCGTCTGCCATCGCCGTCGGTCACCAGCGGAACATGCCACCATCGCGGAGCCGATTCGAAATCGAGCGCTCGCGCGAGCCGTTGCTGCCGCGCAGCACTGGGAAGCAGGTCCTCGCCGCGAAGCACGTCGGTCACACCGTGTTCGTGGTCGTCGACGACCACCGCAAGCTGATAGGCCGGTCGACCTTCCCGAGTCCAGACCACTGGATCACCTGTCTCCTCGGCCGGATCGAACCGATCTTCGCCCTGGAGTTCGTCCTCCACCGTCTCGATCCCCGGCGGCATCGCGAAGCGATGTCCGGTCGATTCGTCGCTGAAGGACCATGCTTCCCCAGGAGTGGGGCGGAGCGAGCTTGGAAAGCGGAGCTCCCCACCCGTGTGCGGCGCATTCAGGGCGTCCCGGATCTCTCGCCGACTGAGAGAAGACCGGAAGACCATTCGTCTCGTCGCCAGACGATCCATGGCCTCGCGATAGGGCACAAGATCTTCCGATTGGCGAATCGATGGTCCGTCCCAGTCGATGCCGAGCCAACCCATGGACGATTCGATCGTCTCGATCTGTTCGAGGCTCGCGCGGTTCGCATCGAGATCCTCATGGCGAAGGATGAGATTCCATCCGAGATTTCTGCCGAGGCTCCAGTTCAGGAGAAATGTCCTGACATTGCCCAGGTGCAGGTCGCCCGTCGGGCTCGGAGCCAGCCTGGAGGTCGGTGACGCGAGAGTCTCCTTAGAAAGCTCCATGCCGGGTATAGTGACGCAATCTTCGAACCAAAGCGAGTCCCCAGAACGCAGAAGGACACACGAAAATGGTCGACAAGTTGAGTGACGACGCGATCGAGAGTTCCCTCAAGGAACACTCCGAATGGGCAAGGAACGGCGACTCGATTCAACGGACCTATGGATTCGGCGACTTCATGGGGTCGATCCAATTCGTTGATCGCTTGGCTGAGCGGGCGGAAGAGGTCCAGCACCATCCCGACATCCTGATTCGATTCAACAAGGTCACCATCACCCTGTCGACCCACGACTCCGGGGGCATCAGCGAGCGAGACTTCAGATTCGCCGGAGATTGCGATCGGATCTACGTCGGATAGCGGATCGCCTAGCGTGCCTTCGCGAGGGTCGCCCGGACGTGCGTGGCCCGACACTCGCGGATCCATTCATCGTCCATATCCTCAGTCTGGACTTCGGCGTTCGCGCCGAACGCCACCCGCAAGTGCGCGGGCTGGATCTCCAGGAAGAGATTCTGGACGTCTTGGAGGGATACGACATCGACCAGGCCGAGGGAGATCCCAAGCCGCACGCGGCTGAGCTGCTTCATCGCTTCGATGATGGACAGGAGCCTCGCCGTGGTCAGGATTCCCACGGCCCGATGCACCCGGTCCTCGAGGAGGATTCGGTTCCGCTCGAGGAGCATCTCCCGAGCCACTCGTTCGTAGTTCACCACCTTCGGGACGACGGTGTCGGCGAACTTAGCCAGGAGATCCTCTTCGGAGAGGCCCAGCGTGAGTTGATTGCTGATCTGGTAGAAATCCCCGCTGCTTTCGGATCCTTCTCCGTAGAAGCCTCGGACGGCGAGGTGGAGAGTATTCGCGGCCCGGCGGAGTCGTTCGACCTCTTTGGTCATTCGCAGCGCTGGTAGGTGGGCCATGATCGAAAATCTGATCGCGGTGCCGACGTTCGTCGGGCAAGCGGTGAGATATCCCCATCGAGGGTGCACGGCCAGTTCCGCGGATCGCTCCAGTCGATGGTCGACCTTGTTGACCTGGTTCCAGGCGTTCCGCAGCTGCGATCCGGGAAGAAGAACCTGGATTCGCAGATGGTCCTCTTCATTGACCATGATGCTCAACGTCCGCTCGCGATTGATCGCCACTCCCCGTGGTCCCTCGGCCGCGATGAACTGCTGGGAGATCAGATGACGCTCCAACAGGATGTGTCGGTCGGTCTGATTCGCTTCCGTCATGTCGACCCACGTCGTTTCGGCTCCGGACGCCAGTTCCATGCTCCGAACCAGAGTCACGATCTCACGGCACTGCTCAGGGTCGGCTCGGTTGACGAAGGGGAAGCCGACGAGGTTCCGCGCCAGGCGCACTCGGCTCGAGACGACGACATCGCTCTGGTCGGTCTGGGTCGGATCGAAGGCTTGGCTCATCGCGGTAGGTCGCTGGGTTCAGGCGTCTCACACGCTCGAATCGGTCAGGGTCTGGAGTTTGTCGCGCAACATCGCAGCACGTTCGTAATGTTCACTCGCCACGGCGCGCTCGATCTCCTCGAGAAGCGTCCTTCGCCGAGCATGGCGATCGACGAGGCTCGCATCCTGCTCCGGCACGCGCCCGACGTGCGCGTTGGCCTTGTTCTGCGACCTCGCGATAATGCCGTCGAGCTTCTGATCGAAGTTGGTGTAGCAGTCGGGACAACCCAGGAGTCCGGACTTTCGGAATCGGGCGAAGGTCGATCCGCACGTCTTGCAGGATGCGGTTCGCTCCCGCCCGGTTGAAATCTGGATCTGCATCGTGGAGCCGATCTGCGAGTAGACCTTCGCGGCGGTCGGTTCCGGGAGTTGGAAACCCGCTTCAAGCGCATGTTCGCGACAGAGGTGTACGTCGACTCCATTGATGGGGTCGATCTCATGGACCTCGGCTGGCCGGTCGCAGCGGTCGCAGGTGTGGTTCATCGCCATAGTCTCACGATAGCGTCCTCGCCCAAGTCTTCGGAGGCAGTTTCCGGAAGTTCCCGGACATCGGTCTTCAGATCCGAGATTCCGCTTCACAGGAGACGTTGCGGAGTCGGGCGAGCGTCGTGATGAGCCCGGGTACCGACGCCAGCGGGAGGACGGTCGCCGCATCACTCCTCGCGGATGAGGGGTCCGGATGGGCTTCGAGAAAGACCGCACGCACTCCGGCGGCGACCGCCGCGCGTGCGAGAAGGGGCGCACGCTCGGGTCTTCCGCCGCTCATCGTTCCACTCGCGCCGGGTAGCTGCGTGCTGTGCGTGGCGTCGAAGCACGTTAAGGCGTCGAAGGACTCGGCGACGTCCATCAGATCCCCCAGCCCGATGAAGTCGTTCACCAGGCGGTGATATCCGAAGAATGTGCCTCGTTCGGTCACCATGAGTGGTCCGGCACCCGACTCGCGCAGCTTTTCGAGCACGAGTCGCATCTCCGCCGGCGACATGAACTGTCCCTTCTTCGCCGCGATCGGCCGGCCCGTCTCGCCACACGCGGCGAGCAGGTCGGTCTGTCGACAAAGAAACGCGGGAATCTGGAGGAGGTCCACGACTTCGGCGACCCTGGAGGCCTGGCCTGGTTCATGCACGTCCGTGAGAACGGGGACGTCGAAGGTGGTTCTGATGTCGGCGAGTTGGTCGAGCCCCCGTTCGATGCCGGGGCCACGATCCGAGTGGATGCTCGATCGATTGGCCTTGTCGAAGCTCGCCTTGAAGACGTAGGTCGCTCCGACGTCGGCACAGGCCGAGGCGATCGTCTCTGCGATCCGGCGATTCAGATCGTCGGATTCCAGAACGCAGGGGCCCGCGATCACCAGAAGTCGAGACTGGTCGATCTGTCCACGGTTCCAATGTTCAAGGAGTCTTGAATGCGATGCGTCTGGAGAGGGCATAAGGGGTGATCCGGGCCTCGTGGCCGTCCTGATGTCCGATATTCGCTGAATGGCCCAAACCCTTCAGCCAGAACGAGCGTACCTGACAGAAGCCGCCCGCGCAATTGTCCGATACGGGGTAAGGGGAACACGGCCGGAGGCCGGGGCGGCTGTTTCACGGAGGACTCACGATGGCGAATCTACCCAGGGAACCAGAAGCGTTCGGCGAGCAGGTGCTGGTCCTGTTGAAGCGAACGTGGCCCGAGCACGAGGCCTTTCTGACGGGACCGTTCGATCTCGTGGTCAACGGCCGCCATCTCGGTCTCGAGAACGTCTACCGCATGGTGCTTGGAGATCCCGATCGAGGGACCGAGATCGTGGAGGACTATCTCGAGAAGATCCTGGAGGGCGACGAGCTCGGAAGCGCGGTCCTTCCCTTCGATCTCGCGTGTCAGCGGATCATGCCGCGGATCCAGCCGGAGTCGATCTTCAAGCAGCTCGATCGGGACCAGGTCGCGTACGTGCCCTGGGTCAACCAGACCGTGATCGTCTTCGTCCTGGACCTTCCGCAGGTGACCATCTCCCTGACGGTCGAACAAGCGGTCCATTGGGGCGTGTCGATGGACGAGCTCGACGAGATCGCGCGGAAGAATCTCGACCGTTACTCGCCGGATCTCCAGATCCAGCTCATCGAAAGTAAGGACGGCGGTCGCGCAGCGCTGGTCAACGAGTACGACGGCTACGACGCCGCCCGTCTCCTCCTGGGTCGTCTCCACGAGCGGCTCGCACCGGAACTCGACGGCGACTTCTTGGTGGCGACCCCCGCGCGGGACATGTTCGTCGCGATGACCGCGGAACCAAACCACTTCGTCGATCGACTTCGCAAGAGGGTCGAACAGGACTATCGCCGACTTCCGTATCCAATCACGCGCGATCTCTTCCTGGTCACTCGCGATGGTGTCGCCGGCACCGCCGCCTGATTAGTCACTCGTCGCGAGGAAGTTGGCGAGGAGTCGTGGCCCCTCCTCGGTCAGGAAGCTCTCCGGGTGGAACTGGACGCCTTCGATCGAGCAGCGACCTTCGCCTTGGGCCTCGTTTCGAAGTCCCATGACCAGACCGTCGTCGAGCCAGGCGGAGATCTTCCAGTCCGCCGGGACGGTGTCGCGATCGACGATGAGCGAGTGGTACCGGGTCGCGACGAACGGGTTCGAGAGTCCCGCGAAGAGCCCCTGTTCGTCATGGTGGACGAGCGAGGTCTTTCCGTGGACCGGAGTGCTGTGCCGGCACACCGTCATGCCGTGCAGATCTCCGATCGTCTGGTGACCCAGGCAGACCCCGAGAATCGGAATGCGACCCCGGAAGCGATCCACGAGTTGAGCGCTCACTCCGGATTCCTTCGGTGTGCAGGGGCCGGGCGAGATCACGAGATGAGAAGGGGCTAGGCGTTCCGCCTCGTCGACGGTGATGCGGTCGTTGCGCACGACTTCGACGTCGAGGGTCGGGTCGATCTCGCCGAATCGCTGCACCAGGTTGTAGGTGAAGGAGTCGTAGTTGTCGATGAGGAGAAGCATCGAAATGGCCGCCGAGGGAAGCTAGACCTCTTCGATCGATTCGAAGCGGGTGCCCGGTTCCATGTAGAAGTTCACCATCTCTCCGGTCGCGAGCGAAGTGGCGTGCTCGCCCTCGAACATGGCGACCCGAACCGGTACGACCAGGTCGATGAGTACCTCGTTGCGATCGGGATCGATCGCCATGATCGTGCCCTGCACGATTCTGGGGCGTCCCGCGAGCGGTTCGATGAAGTTGCCGCCCGCAGGCGTGCGGTGCATCCGCAAGGCGCGGCCATGGACCCTGCCACGCACCCTCGAGCCGACCTGGGACTCCTCGAGGCCCTCCGCCAGGAGTTCGATCCTGTAGTCGGTGCCCGGGATGGCGAGGACGGCGGCGTCCGAATCGAGCGACTTCAGACGGAACTCTGCGACTTCGTTGGGGGACTGGCTGGACACATTGATCTTCCGGGTGTTGGCTGGAGTGCCGCTGGATGATAGTCGGGGGTAGGTGTGCAGGAGGACGAGGTTTCTCTCATTCTCCGCCCGCGCTTCGTTGTTCCGTGAAGTCGGGATTGTGGGGATCGTCGCCACCTTCCTTCGGAAGTCCCTTTGGCGGTTGGCGTTCGATCTTTCGTTGGACCTCGTTGGCGTGGGTCTCGGTCGAGGCTCCGTCGATCCGATCCACGTCTTCTGCGCTCAGGAAGCGATAGGGAATCGGTCGCTCCTCCCGCCAGTCCGCGTTGACGGTGACGCTCCTGGCCGCGTCGCGTCCAGATCGCATCGTCTCGGTGGGATTGGCCTTGTCGAGCCTTTCGTCCCGCGGCGTCGAACGATCTCCGCCCCGTTCGAGGTAGACGGTCTGTGAGGGGAACGCGAATTCGACGCCGAGTTCCTCGGCCACCCGCATGATGTCGAGCATGAAGCGGTGTCGTTCCCGAAGTTCGGTCTGCCAGTTCGGAGCCTGCCAGAA
>PKCT01000163.1 GCA_002862325.1 Phycisphaerae bacterium | reverse complement strand
TGCGAGAAGTACTTGTCGTTGAAGTGAACGGACCCACACGACTCAGAGAACGACCACCTGCCGTACTTCACCCAGAACGCGAAATCGATCTCGGGATACTCGAAGAGCGCTTCTGCAGGCACGTGGCAATTCCTGTTGAGTAGGGGTGGAGGCTCGCGACTGTAGCGACTCCGGGGCGGGCTGGTGATTCTCGAGTTCCCCGGTGGACGATCACGGCATCGAGCGCGAGAGGAGGTCATATAAAAACGCCACGGCGATGCCGTGGCGTCGATCGTCACATGACGAAATGTGCGATGGGGGTTGCGTTCAGCCCGACTTCTGGGCGTCGAGGATGTCGCTTCGGAGTTGCTTGGCGGTCTCGCGGACCTCCTGCATCACCTTGCGAACTCGCGTGCCGGCGGCCTTGTTACCTCCGGCCGCCTTCTGAACGTCCTCCACGCAGGAATCGAGGAGGCGGCGAAGCTGCTCGTATGCTTCCATGGTCTAGAGCTCCTTCCGATGAGTGTTCGCCGAGTGGAGAACCCCTTCGAGGGATCTTTTCTGGGCGAGCGGAATAGTCCTGAGGATACGTGCTTATCGTTCGAAAAGCCGTTTCTTGCTCACTTAACGGCGGTGAGTTTGGTCTCTTCAGGGGTGTTTAGAAAGGGTTTTGGCGGATGTTTCGCCATAATTTTGCCGCATTTAGGCCAGTTTTTGGCGAAGATCGGCGAAATTTATCCAGTCTCAAATTCGGAGGCTAGATTCACTGTCAAGGAGCCCCTGATAGCGGCTGCGGATGGGCTCAACCGTGGATTCCAGGAACCGATCCACCTGCTCGCTCGCTCGACCGGTGAATCGTTCCGGGCGTAGAAGGTCATCCAGCGGCAGTTCCTGGAACGCCTCGTGCCCACGAAGCCGGTCGATCAGATCGTTGGGTTCACCCTCTTCCTTGATTCGGCGACTCGCTTCCATGCTGGCGACTCGAACGATCTCGTGCAGCGCCTGACGATCGCCTCCGCGGCGGGTCGCTTCGAGCATGAGGTCTTCGGTCGCGAGAAAGGGAAGCTCCTCTTCGAGCCGTCTCGCGACCATGTTTCGATTGACGATGAGCCCCCCGGTGACGTTGATCATGATGTCGAGGCAGCCATCGAGGCCCAGGAATGCCTCGGGAATCGAGAGTCTCCGATTGGCCGAATCGTCCAGCGTCCGTTCCATCCACTGCGTCGCTGCGGTGTCGAGCCCGTTTCCGGCCAGGTTCATCACGAACCTGGCGAGTCCGGTCGCCCGTTCACAACGCATGGGATTGCGCTTGTAGGCCATGGCGCTCGAGCCGATCTGCGTCTTCTCGAAGGGTTCTTCGACTTCGCGGAGATTCGAAAGAAGTCGGAGATCGTTGCAGCACTTGTGCACGGCAGCGGCCGCGGTGGCGAGACTATTGAGCACCAAGGCGTCGGAGAGTCGCGGGTAGGTCTGTCCGCAGACAGGCCAGGTCGCATCCGAGGGCCAACCGAGCCTCTCCGCCACGCCGGCCTCCAGTGCGTCGACCGCCTCGGCGTTGCCTTCGAGCAGGCCGAGGAACGAGGCTTGCGTCCCGGTGGCCCCGCGCATGCCCCGAAATCGAAGGCCATCACGTCTCCGTTCCAGGTCGTCGAGCGCGATGGCGAAGTCCTGGGCCCAGAGCGCGGCCCGCTTCCCGACCGTGGTGGGCTGGGCGGGTTGATAGTGGGTGAAGCCCAGGCAAGGGAGTGCGCGGTAGGTCTCTGCGAACCGGCCGAGACGATCGACCACCATGGCCAGCTTGGTGCATGTCAGCGAGAGGGCGTCACGCTGAATGAGCAGATCGGCGTTGCAGACGACATCCTGGCTCGTGGCTCCGAGATGGATGATGGCGGCGGCGTTCGGGGCCTGCTCTCCGAGGGTGTGGACGTGTGCCATGACATCGTGTCGAAGTCTGGCTTCGTGGGAAGCCGCGCTCTGGAAATCGATGTCTTCGAGCACCTGCTCGATTTCGGCGATGGCCGTGTCGCTCACGGGAAGGCCGAGATCGCGTTGGGTCGCGGCGAGCGCGTGCCAGATTCGTCGCCATGTGGAGAATTTTCGCTGCTCCGAGAACACCTCCCGCATCTCCTTCGAGGCATTGCGCGACTCGAGAGGCGATCGGTAGCTCTGGTGCATCGACGGGGGAGGATCGGTCTGAGATGACTCTGCCATGGCACTCCAGCGGTCGAGGTGGGACGATGGAACGTCGAGATCGCCATCGAATGAGGCGACCCTGGGGGAATTCGCTCGAATTCTCGTGCCGATCGCCCTAGTATGTCAAAGGAGGCGTTTTCACCGTTCGGAGATCCCCAAGGCCTCGAGCCAGGGGGCCGACACGACTGGCACGCTTCTTGTCGGGGGATCGATCCAACGGTTCCCGTGGCGAGGTTCAGTAGTCGGCGGCGAGCGATCGTGCTCCCGCGCAACACCGAGACGCGAGGTTCACCAGACATGCACGACCAACCGATCTCGTCTGAACAATCGCATCGGCCCGCCGGCGGCAACGCATCGAGGCCGTCTCGAACCCTCGTCATGAACGCCGCGAGCGGGACCCACGCTGCGCTCGATCCCGATCCGGGGATGTCCGGGGTTCTCGGAGCCGTCCGCGCCTCCAATACTCCCGTCACCGATCCCGATCTCGAGTTGATCGAATCCTGGAAAGAGGGCTCCAACGCCGCTCTCGATCTGCTGTTCCAGCGGGTTCAGCCGCGGATCTACGGCCTCTGCCTGCGCATGCTCGGGCGTCCCGAGGTGGCATCGGATGTCGCCCAGGATGCATTCCTTCGCATGTACGAGGGACTTCCTGGATTCGACGGTCGAGCACGCTTCTCGACCTGGAGCATTCGAGTCGCCCTCAACTGCGTCTACACCCATCTGCGGAGAGAGAAGCTTCGTAAGCACGCACGGCTGCCGGACGAGGAGTCGGGCGGCGAGCTGGGGACGCGCGAGCCGAGCCCGCTTTCTCGGGTTGAGAACAAGGATCTGCGTCGCAACGTCGTCACCGCTCTGGGCATGGTCGACCTTCAGGCCAGGGCCATCCTGGTGTTGAGGGACCTTCAGGGCCTGGATTACAGCGACATCGCCGAGGTGCTGGGAATCCCGATCGGAACGGTGAAGAGCCGACTGTTTCGTGCCCGGACCGCGCTCCGCGACGCCCTCGAGCAGATGGGTCACGGCAGCGCATGATCGGGCGGGGGACCCCTGGGGGCGGTGGGAATCGTTCATTCCTGGATTCCCGCCCGCTTTCGATTGGAACCTGGGAACGGACTGGAGACTGAAGTGTCGAAGATATTCGAGACGGTCCCCATAGATGTCCAGAGACCGCGTAGCTAGGAGTATGAGCCTCCTTCTGCCGAGGTGAGGTACCTCGCGGTCGAGAGGGTTGCGAAAAAAGGCCCATGGCCGAGAACCTTCGGGACGGGCTGGTAGATTGGTGCGAGAGACGATTACGTTTCGAGTGGGCGAGTAGTACAGCGAATGGATGATCGCGAACACAACATCGATCGCACCACGAGTCGGCCCACCGAGCAGGACGCTGCAGACCGTGGCGACGCACCCTCGGAGAGAGAGGTTCCGCACGAGGCGGAAGCACCCTTGGTGGACGTTCCCGGCGTGGCGATGCTCGACGACGCCAACGAAGCTCTGCGGTTCATCGAGTCGACCATGAGCATGGAGGAGTCCCAGACCTTCATCGATGGAATCGGCCAGGAGGAGCCCGGTCTCGCCGATCGCCTGCGGCGCATGCGGGACGACCATCGACTGCTTCGAACGGCTTCGCTCGAGGAGTCCTCCCACGGCGATCTGCTGGGACCGGTACGCGGCCAGCTGGCGCGCGGGGAACTCGTCGTGGATCACGTCGTGCCTCCGGAGGGCATGGCGCCGACCGAATTCATGGAGCAATCGGTTCGTCACGTCGCCAAGCGTCGGCGTCGCGCCCGACGTCGCCCCTATGAGATCGCCGCGGTCATCGGCGTCGCCTGTACGGTGATCGGTCTGCTCATCGGCTCGAGACTCGATCAGGCGAATGCCGTCCTCGATTCCGGCGACGAAGCGACGGCGTCGGCTGGGGGCGTCGCCGAAATCTCCAGTTTCGCCCTCGCGATGCCCGTCGAAGATCCCATCTCCACGGAGACGGCGATGAGTCTGCTCGCCGACAGCAGGAACCTGCTGCTGGTTCGAAACGATTCACCGAACGGAGCGATCGCCGGCCAGGAGGGTCGAGCGCCGAGGCAGGAGTTGCCTCCCCGTCGCGTTCGAGCGGATCTGGCGCGTCGCGGCTTCGACTACGCGCTCGTGGTTCCGCGCGACGATGTCTCCGAAGTCGTGGCGGCGGTGGGCGAGATGATGGGGGCTGGTGGCCTCGAGTCCGCGCCGCGGCTGCTGCCTTCCGATTCGGCCGACCCGCAGCAGGTCGTCAGCCAGGATGCGTGGAACGTGTGGTCGCAGCAGTCGAACATCGCTCGGTCGATGGCGAGCGATGCGCCGTTCATCGTCGTTCCGATCGCGGTCTTCCCCTCCGATTGATCGGGTCAGGTGGTTCCACCGACTCGCGACTCGACGCCGGATCGAATCCGACGGATGTTGTCGCGGTGCCGGAACGTCACCAGCGCCGCGATCAGCGACGTGACGATCAGGAACGGCAGGGCACTACCCCACGCGCCCCGATTCTCGAGGCCGAGGGTCATCGCGAGCACGGTGGCGGGAAGGACGAGTGCGCCGACGATGCTCGCGAGCGACATCAATCGCGTCAGTCCCAGCACGAGTGCCCAGACCACGAACGCGGCGATCGCGGGAATGGTCATGATCGGCCACATGGCGAGGACGCTCCCAAAACCCGTGGCAACGCCCTTGCCGCCACGGAAGCCCAGGAACGGGCTGAAACAGTGGCCGAGAATCGCGGCGCAGGCCACGCCGAGCCAGCACCAGGCCACGACGGGTGTCAACCCCGCGGCGCCCTGTCCCAGGAGCCCGGCGATCCAGCCGCTGAGAAGGACCGGCGCCGCGCCCTTCATGGCGTCGAGGAAGAAGCACAGAACACCGAAGCGTCGGCCGAGCACCCGCCCGACGTTGGTCGCACCTGGATTGCCGCTTCCCTTCATCCGGATGTCCACGCCGCGGCGGCGAGCGATCAGCACCCCCATGGGAACGCTGCCCGAGGCGAAGGCCAGCAGGAAGGCGATGGTCCAGAACCAGCCGAAGTGATCTGCGAATCCGGGCATGGAGAACAGCCTACTCCGACTCGAGTTCGCTCAGGATCGCGCACACGACGTCCGCGACCGGAATTCGATCGATGCGACATGCCTCCGGATGTCGATCCGCGACGTGGGATTCGTCGAGAAAAGGTTCGGCGAGCAGGAGACGTTCCGAGGCCCGCTCGATCGTGGTCCAGCGGTGATCGGTAGGGCCGAACAGCGTGATGGTCGGTACCTTCAGGCCGATCGCCAGGTGCCGAGGACCCGTGTCGTTGGTCAGCAGCAGCCGGCACCGAGCGACGGCGGCACGCAGAGTGTCGAGGGACAAACCACGATCCGGGAGATCGAGCACCTTCGCCGACGATCCGGTTTCGGAGGCGATCGAACGAACCAGCTCCCGCTCGCCCGGGCCTCCGAAGACCGCGACGCCGGCGAATCGTCCTCCGACCTCGCGGATCACGCTCCTGAAACGGTCGATCGGCCACCGTTTTCGAGCTTTGTTTCCTCCGGGAACGATTCCGAGAATCGGTCCCTCCACCCTTCCGAACAGCGACTCCGCGGCGTCGCGTTCCGCGTCGGTCGGGGCAAGGCTGGGGGTCCGGTCCGTGGTCTCGACACCGATGACGGAAGCGATCGAGGCGTAGAGATCGACGGTCGGACGAGGCTGGTCCGATGGCGGACGCTGTATGGGATGGGTCAGCAGGAGATGCCGGCCCTCGCCGCCTATCCCGATGCGTCGAGGCGTCCCCGAGAGTCTCGCGAGGAGTCCGCTTCGGGCGCTTCCACGGAGCACGAGCATCGCGTCCGCGGACAGCGTCCTGAGTGATGCCGCAGACCGAACCAGTGCCGCAACGCCGCGATCGCGAAGGGGATGGAAGGTCGCGATCGCCGGATGGCCGCGCAGGGCCGTCAATGCAACGTCATTGCCGGCCCAGACCAGTTCGATCCCTGGAAATGCGGCTTTGATCGATCGGAGGATCGGTTCGCACATCACCGCATCGCCCAGCCAATTCGGGGCGATCACGATCAGTCTGCGCCAGCTCGCGGGGGCGAGCGTCCGGCCTGGGTCGCTCATTCGATCTCCTCCCGATCCGGTCCGATCCACAGGGCGGTTCCGGTGCGACTGCGGTACCAACGATCCGTGTCGCGGCGCAGCTCGGCGACGAGTCCCAGTGCCAGCATCTCCGCCCCTTCGACCGTGAGGGAAAGTTGAGTCGGATGGTCGATGACGATGTCGTTCAGGACGACTCCGGTTCGTTCGGCGATGCCATGGGCCGCGGCGACGACCGTATCCCGAATCCTGGGGTCCTCGAGCGAGGCGAGCGGCCCGCAGTGCAGGTGGACCGTACTGGTCTCTCGAGCGTTCAACGTCGACCCGAGAGCAGGCATGCGATAGAACCCAGCAGAACCACGATCGTCACCATCAGCCAGGCGTAGAGCATCTTCGGATCGTCGTCACCGAGGAAGATCAGTCCGGCGACGAATGGAAGCGGCGCGACGAAGAGGAGACCGATTCCCAGTTGACGGCTGGCACCGTTCTGTCTGCGTCCGATCGATTCGGAGAGGTCCTGGATCGCGCGTCGAAGCGTGGCAGCCTCGGTCGTGCTTCCTGGTCGGATGCGGCCGGGCTCTCCGGTCGCGAGGATCTGCTCCACCGCGTCGTTGAAATCCGTGGCGATCGCCGTGGGAGTTGCCGTGGCGTCGGGATTCAGGTCGCCGATCAGCACCGTCCGGCATCCCGCGGCGCGACCCGCTTCGACGTCCCTGGACTGGTCTCCTACCAGCCAGCTCCCCGGAAGATCGAGCCCGAGGTCGCGTGCTGCCTGCAGAAGCATGCCGGGCTGCGGCTTCCGCCACGGATGATCTCGGCGGTATTCGGGTCGAGTCGCCTCAGGGTGGTAGGGGCAGTAGTAGAAACGATCGATGAGACCGCGGTGATTGGTCTCACGATCCAGGAGCGTGGAGATTTCCCGGTGGACTCGATCCACGTCCTCCTCCTCGTATCTTCCGCGCGCCACACCTCCCTGATTGGTGACCACCACCAGTCGATAGCCCGCTTCACGGAGTCGACAAAGTCCTTGTGGGACCCCGTCGAGTAACTCCACGTGCGCAGGATCGCCGAGATCGCCGTCGTTGGCAATGAGGGTGTTGTCTCTGTCTAGAAAAACGACGTGGTCCACAGAACAGAAAGGATAGCCGGAGAACGGACTTTCGGGATTTCCGAATGCCCATACCAGTGATGTCGCGTCTAGAATTATGGCTTCATCACGCCATGCTACTGGCGACTCTAACGAAGGAATGTGATGTCCAATTCCGGTACATCTGGCGCTCTCGCGATCCTGGCCAGCGGCGGACCCGCGCCGGGGATCAACGCCGTCATCGCGGCGGCCACCATTCGAGCGAGACTCGAAGGCATACCCGTGTTCGGCGTTCGCGAAGGTTTCTCCCGACTCATGGTCGGTGATTCCAACGCCATGACGCCGCTCGACATCGAAGACGTGGCCCGCATCCACCTTCGCGGTGGTTCGGTGCTCGGCGTCTCCCGCGCGAACCCCACGCGGCGTATCGAGGATCTGGATCGGGTCATCGAAGGTCTCAAGTCCAAGGGCGTCGACAAGCTGATGACCATCGGCGGCGACGACACGGCGTATTCCGCGTTTCGGACGAACGAGCGCGCTGCGGGCGACATCAGCATCGCCCACGTGCCGAAGACGATCGATAACGATCTCGATCTTCCACCGGAGATCGACACCTTCGGGTACCAGACGGCTCGGTCGGTCGGCGTCGACGTGGTGCGCAATCTCATGACGGACGCGAAAACGACATCGCGCTGGTACTTCGTGGTGGCGATGGGCAGAACCGCCGGACATCTTGCGCTGGGCATCGGCAAGGCCGCGGGCGCGACGCTGACGGTCATCCCCGAGGAGTTCGAAGGGCAGAAGGTTCCGATGGCGCACGTCGTCGACATCCTGGTCGGCGCCATCCTGAAGCGCAAGGCGGGCGGACGGGAGGACGGCGTCGCCGTGATCGCCGAAGGAGTTGCCTTCTCCATCGACGAGGATGATCTCAGTCAGCTCGGTCCGATCGAACGTGACGCCCATGGACATGTCCGACTGGCGGAGCTCGATTTCGCGGGCGGCCTGAAGCGGCTCGTCCGGCGGCGAATCGAGGAGCTCGGTGTGGAATGCACCGTCGTCGATAAGAACATCGGCTACGAGCTGCGATGCGCCGATCCGGTGCCCTTCGACCTCGAGTACTGCCGAGATCTGGGCTACTGCGCCGCGAAGTATCTCATCGACGGTGGATCGGGTTCGCTCATCTCGATGCAGGGCGGGCGCTTCGTCCCGTGTCCGTTGCGCCGCATGCTCGATCCCGAGACCAATCGGATGCAGGTTCGGCGGGTCGATGTGCACTCCACGAGATACGCCATCGCCCGTCGGTACATGATCCGACTGAGGAGAGACGACTTCGAGGACGACAAGGAGCTGAGTGCGGTCGCCGACATCGCGGGGATGTCCCCTGAGGCGTTCCGTCAGCGATTCCAGCAGGTGGTCGCGCTTGAACCGCCGGCGTTGGAGTTGGAGATCGCCTGACCCGCGTCCGCGGGTATCGTGGTGGTGGAACCAGCCATGAGCGACACCACGCCACCACCCGCCGACACCGCATCCTCCGAGCCCGCCCACGACGATCTGATCCGGGCTCGACGCCAGAAGCTCGACTTCCTCCGGAAGGAGCTGGGCATCGATCCCTTCGGCGGTCGCGTCGACGCGTTGGACACGCTCGCCGAGGCCAGGAGCCGGTTCGACGAGTCGGCCCAGGCGGCGCACGACGAAGATCCCGATGGGGACGATGCTCGCCCGCCCGCCCTGGTCGCGGGTCGGGTGATGCAGCACCGGGACATGGGCAAGCTCGTCTTCATGACGCTGCGCGATCACACCGGCGATCTCCAGATCAGCGTGTCCAAGGCGGCATGCCCGCCGGAGGCGTTCCGCCTCGCCAAGAAGCTCGACTACGGCGACATCGTGGTCGCGGGCGGGGTGGTCGGATGCACGCAACGCAAGGAGGTCTGCGTCTGGGCCGACCGGGTCGAAATGCACGCGAAGAGTCTCGTGCCGCCTCCGGAGAAGTGGCATGGTCTTTCCGATCCCGAGATCCGTTTTCGACGTCGATACGTCGATCTGCATGCGAATCCCCAGTCGCTGACCACCCTGCAGGATCGTTCGCGCATCATCTCGAGGATCCGCGAGTTCATGATCCGGCGCGACTTCCTCGAGGTCGAGACCCCGATGATGCAGTCGTTGGCCGGTGGGGCCGCGGCCCGCCCGTTCACCACCCATCACAACGCGTTGGACATCGATCTCTTCCTCCGTATCGCACCCGAGCTCTACCTGAAGCGACTCTTGGTGGGCGGACTGCCTCGAGTGTTCGAGATCAATCGGAACTTCCGGAACGAAGGCGTCGATCGGAGCCACAACCCCGAGTTCACCGCGATGGAGGTCTACGAGGCGTTCGGCGACTGTTGGTCGATCCTGGAGTTGACCGAGTCGCTGCTGCATGAACTCGCGGTGGCCTCCGCGGCGGACCGGAGAGCTCGCGGCGACGAGGATGTCGCGGGGACCGAAGACGCCCCCGTGCTCCCGTTCGACGGGATTCCCGTCGATTGGACGCGTCCCTTCGAGCAGGTGACGTACGGAGCGCTCTTCGAGCGGGCGACCGGTCTGGACATGCGGGACGAGGCGGCGGTTCGCGCCAAGGCGGACGAACTCAAGCTCGCGAAGACGGTCGGACAGGACCACTGGTTCGTGGTCAACACCATCTTCGAGGAGATCGCCGAGCCGCTCATCGATCCGGCCCGGCCGACCTTCGTCACCCACTATCCGTCCGCGATAAGCCCGTTGACGCGGCCCGATCCCGACGATCCTGGGTTGGCTTCCCGATGGGATCTCTTCGTGGCCGGCATGGAGGTTGGGCCGGCCTACACCGAGCTCAACGATCCCGACATCCAGCGTCGCAAGTTCACCGAGCAGCTCGTCGGTGCGGATGAGGAGGAGCAGGCGTTCCGAAACCTCGACGAGGACTTCCTGAACGCGCTCGAAGTGGGCATGCCGCCGGCGGGAGGCCTCGGTCTCGGCATCGACCGGATCGTGATGCTTCTCACCGGGCAGCGCACCATTCGAGAGGTCATCGCCTTTCCGCTCATGCGCCCGGAGTCCCAGCCGGCGGAGGGAGAGGATCGGTGATCCGGTCCTCTACGGGGTCGATCATCCTCATTCTGCTTCTCCTGCTCGCGAGTGGCCTGCTGCTTCCGGTTCGGACCGCCTTCGGGACGATGGTCGAAGAGGTTCGGTGGTACGAACTTCGGATCGCCGGCGAGGTCTGCGGCTGGACGCGAATTCGAGAGTCCGACGACGCGCTCGGGCGACGGACGATCGAGGAGGAGGTTTCGTTGCGGTTGAGAAGAGCCGGAAGGGAGACCCTCGTTCGCACGAGCCACCGGGAGACGATCGGGGCGGACGGCCGACTGGCCTCGATGTCCCGAATCGATCGGCAGGGCGGCCGGGAGGTCGAGACCACCTGGTCGTTCTCGCAGGACGCGGTGCAGGAACGCCGGATCACCGGTGAACGAATCGAGACGAGATCATGCCCTCCCGCTTCGGATGACTGCGTTCACGCGTCCGGACTTCTCAGGCGGGCGGCCGAGGACCTGGCCGTCGGTGAGGAGATGACCTTCCAGGTGATCGGTCCGGCCGGCGGCTGCGAACCTGTCCCTCGTCGTCTCGTCTCCCTTCCCGCCTCCGACGAGCACCCCGGC
>PKCT01000276.1 GCA_002862325.1 Phycisphaerae bacterium | reverse complement strand
TTGGTGAGGTTGAAGTTCCCCGCGATCGCCAGATTCCGGCTGCCGACGATGTTCTTCCGAAGGTAGGGATGGCACACGTCCGTGGAGCGACCGCCATGCGTTCCGTAGCGAAGATGGCCGACCATCGATTCGCCGAGCATCGGCATCATCCGCTTGAGCTCGAGCGGCGACCGGGCGGAGAGTTCCGCATCGCTCAGATGGGCGGTCGGCCGCATCACCGTCTCGAAGAGACGCTCGATCGGATTCCTCTTCGCGCTGCGGACGCGATCGATGAAGAGTTCGCCGGGCGGCATGTCGAACCGCACCGTGCCGATGCCGGCCCCGTCCTGGCCCCGATTGTGCTGCTTCTCCATCAGAAGGAAGAGTCGTCTCGCGCCCCAGAGCGGATCTCCGAACTCGCTCGCGTACCAGTCGAGGGGTTTGAGGAGGCGGACGACCGCCAGGCCGCACTCGTGAGGGATCCGGTCGCTCATGACGTACGGACGTTAGCCGACCCGCCCACCAACCGCTGGCCCTCGACACACCGTCCCGGGAAACATGGGAACATGCACACCATGAGCGACGAGACCGCAGAACCAGATCCATCCAGTGGATCACCGCTGGATGCCGGCCTCATGACCTGGGCCGCGCTTCTCGCCCGTTGGACCGATCTCGTCCATGCCGGGGAGGGGTGGCGTCGACTCCATCCCGAGGATTCGGACGCCGAGCGATGGAGATCGTCGATCCCCGAGATCATCGCGCTGCAGTCGATCACCTTCGCCCTGGCGGAGTTGGAACGGATTCCGGTGGCGGATCGCTCCATCGCCCGCGATCGGGCCGACCTGGGGGTGGGGAACGCGGCCCAGCGTCTCGACGAGATCTGGCGCGGCATCGAGATGCCCGAAGGACTCCTGGACATCGCCGAGGATGCCCGCCGGGCGGTGGAGCAGGCGGTCTACGCGGGGCTTCGCTGGATCCTCTGGTCCGGACCCGATCGACTTCGGATGCCGGCGATCGATCTCGATGCCGACCCCGAACTCGGGCGGGGGACCCTGGCCCTGGTGCAGCCCGGCACCATCGTGCTCCCCGGAAGTCCGATCGGCTGGTTCACGGAGCGAGCGGCCCCGGCGGCCCTCGACGGCCTCGACGCCTCGCACGTCCCCGGCCCGCCGGTCCAGGTTTACCGCGCGCTCGACGATCGGGGCCGGGTCGACCACGACCTCGTCGCACCACTGAGCAGTCTGCCCGCCGGCCTGCCACTGCTCGTTCCGATCTCCCTGGACGGCACTCGAATCGGTCAGTGGTTGGTTGGATTCGAGACGTGGTCCGACGCCAACGACCGGGCCTTCGAAGGTGTCGCCTCGCCCGATCTCCGCTTCGAACCCGGCAGCGAGCCCGAGACCTGACTCGAGTCCACTAGGGGAACAGCGTCGCCTGCACGGGGAGAGGTTCGGCGGCCCGAATGGGGATCGAATCGATCGGACGGTCGTGGCGACCGATCGAGATCAAGGGGTGCAGCTCCGGGGCCTCCTCTCGCCACAGGCGGTCGACGATCTCGGCCGTGTTGCACTCCCGGGACGCATGCAGGAGCACGATGGCGGCGGGGGTTCGCTCCCTTGCGAGTCGTCTCACCCCCTCGAGTGCCTCTCGGTTCGAGAGGTGGCCATGGCCTCCCATGATCCGACGTTTGAGGAATTCCGGTCGGTCGGACTCGCGTTGCAGGTCCTCGTCGTAGTTGGACTCGACCGCGATCACGTCGCATCCAAGGAGGAGCGATTCCACATCGGACGTGATCCGGCCGAGGTCGGTCGCCCATCCGATGCTCGCGACGACGCCACCCGTTCCGAATTCGAGTCGATACACCGCGGTGCCGTGGTCGTCGTGCGGTGCGATCGCGGCGGAGATCGTGGCGACTCCGGGGATCTCGGTCCGGCCACATCCGTCCGCGACGGCGCGGATGAGGTGGCCGGGGACGCCCGATCGAGCGATCGCGGGATGATGGCTCGGGACCGCGTAGAGCGGCCATCGTGCTCGCTCGAGGGTTCGCGTCCACGTGGGGCGGAGGTGGTCGCCGTCGTTGTGGGTCAGCAGGACGCCCGCCACCCGGTTCGGGTCGAAGCCGATCCCGGCCTCCTCGCAGCGGCGTCGGAGGGTTCGCGGTCCCAGTCCCAGATCGATGATGAGATGTCGTTCTCCGTCCGTGGTCGGGACATGGAGTATCGCGGCGTTGCCGGACGAGCCGGTGCCGAGGACGTCGAGACGAGGTGTCGGTTCGATCACGAGCCGGACTCTGCCGGTTCGCGCATGCTCTGCTTTCGACCGCGCATGGTGCACAGCGGCCGGTTCGCCTGGCCGATGAAGGCGATGTACTGGTCGATGATCGGATCGCCGGCCCGTTCCTGAAGCTTCGCCTTGGCCGCGGCGACCGGCAGGCCGCTGCGGCAGAAGAGGCGGTAGACCCATCGCACCGTGTCGATGGCCTCGCTGGAGAAGCCCCGTCGGCGGAGGCCGATGATGTTGAAGCTGCCGGCCACGTTGAGGAGGGTGACCGTGAACCAGGGAAGGACGTCGAGCGCGGTGCCGACCGTGCCGCTGATCATGCACCCGTGGCCGAGCCTGACGAACTGGTGCACCGCGGAGTTGCCTCCGATGATGACCCCGTCCTCGATGATGGCATGGCCGCCGATCGCCGCGCCGTTGGCGACGACCACTTCATTGCCCATCTGGACGTCATGGCCGGCGTGGCCGGAGTCCATGAAGAGGTTTCGATTTCCGATCCTCGTCGGCTCGGTGTCGTGGATGGATCGGTGGACCGAGGAGTGCTCGCGGAAGACGTTCTCGTTGCCGATGAGGGTTCCGGGCCCCTCCTGGCGTGGATCGAAATGAAGGGTCTGGGGCGCGACGCCGATGCAGCAGAACGGCCACAAATCGTTTCGAGTCCCGATCGTCAACGGGCCCTGCAGGAAGCAGTGTGAGCGAAGTCGGGTGCCCTCGCCGATCCGGATTCGCCCCTCCAGGATGCAGTAGGGGCCGATCTCGACGTCTTCGGCGAGTTCGACTCTGGAGTCCACGATGGCGGTCGGATGGATGCGGGGCATCGTTCTTGGGGTGTTCTGGGGGTCGCGTGGGACCATGGGAACGTCGGTCTGAATACCGTACCCGCATGTCCAGACGGATGCACGTTCTCGACGGCCGGGAGATCGCCGCCCCGGATTGGTTGGAGGTCCGGGATCTCGGACGGATGTCCTATCGGGAAGCACTCCAGCTCCAACGATCGTTGCAGTCCGAGGTCGCCGCCTCCGCCGCCGAAGGGGTGGCCAGGGGGCACCTGCTTCTGGTGGAGCACGATCCGCCGGTGATCACCGTGTCGCGAAGGCCGGGCGCGCCGGAAAACGTGTTGGTGAACGATGACCTGCTGGACAGCATGGGCATCGAGCGCTGCGAGACCGATCGTGGCGGCGACGTCACCTACCACGGTCCGGGTCAGCTGGTCGCGTATCCGATCGTGGATCTCCGTCGGCTCGATCTCAAGGTCCACGGTTGGATCCGCCTCCTGGAAGCGGTCGTGATCGACACGTTGGCGCGGCACGGGATCGTGGCGGGGCGGGATCCCGGCGCGACCGGAGTCTGGGTCGGACGGGAGGAGGCCGACGAGGACGGACGCGGCGGCCGGAAGATCGCCGCCCTCGGAGTCCGTGTCTCCCGTTGGATCACCATGCACGGACTCGCCTTGAACGTCGAACCTGATCTCACGCACTTCGACCTGATCGTCCCCTGCGGTCTCGTGGGCAGGCCGGTCACGAGCATGGCACGGGAGTCGAACGGGACGTCGCCGACGATGACGGACGTCAAGTTCGATCTGGTGCGCGCCTTCGTCTCGAACGTGGACGCGCCCGGGGTCTTCGGCGAGTCCCGCCATCGTCGGGACTGATCGTCCGAAGTTCGCGACGCGGGAGGGTCGTCTCGTCGGTCAGAGACCGAGTTCCTGCTCGACCTTCGCGGTGATGTCGATGGTGTCCGGGTAGTGGAGGATCGTCCGGCGTTGGACCTGCAGGTTCGCGGCGTCCATCATCTCGGACTCGAAGGGCTGGTCGACCGGCACGAACCGGAGGACGATGTCGATCTTCTCCTCCTCGGCGACGATGTCGATGGCCTCGACCATCTCCTTGAAGGCGGTCTCGATCTGTTCCGCCCCCAGCTTCTGCTGGATCGCCCGCGTTCCCTGCTGCCACTTCTGATAATCCTGCATCATCTCCTGGAACCGGGCCTGGACCTCGGGGAACTCGGGAGAATCCTGCGTCACGTCGGCGTGCTCTTCCTGGAATTCCTCGAATCGCTCCTGGAACTCCAGGTTCTGGGCGTCCGCCTCGTCGCGCAGTTCGGCGCGATCCTCGTCGAATCGATCGCTCTCCATCAGGCTCCGAACGAGCTTCGGAACGTCGACCGTCGCCACGCTCCAGCTTCGCTGATAGGGCGAATCGCCCCACCCGACGGCGTTTCCAGCGGCCTTGACGTCCACCTGGCCGTCCTTCCCGTTGAGAACCAGTCGGTCGGCGGGGCCGAGGACCTCTTCGGCGACCGGACCGCCGGCGCCGGCGATCGGAGTCAGTCCCGGTCTCTGGGACAGCACGGCGATGCCGAGGACCACGAGTGTGACGTAGATGGAGACTCGTTCGATGCGATGCATGTGGGCTCCCTGGGGTCGGGACGTTGAATGGGATCGGGGACCGACGGCGTCGCGGCCGATCAGTCCTCCTGTTCGAGGACCGCCATGAAGGCTTCCTGCGGGATGTTCACGCTGCCGACGTTCTTCATCCGCTTCTTGCCCTCCTTCTGCTTCTCGAGCAGCTTTCGCTTTCGAGTGACGTCGCCACCATAGCACTTCGCGGTGACGTTCTTCCGCAGGGCCTTGATGGTCTCCCGCGCGATGATCTTGCCACCGATCGCCGCCTGCAGCGGGATCTCGAACTGGTGGCGGTCGATTTGCTTGCGCAGCTTCTGCAGGATCAGGCGACTGCGATACTCGGCATTGGACCGATGGCAGATCAGGCTGAGCGCTTCGACCGGCGCTCCGTTGATGAGGATCTCGACCCGTGCGAGGTTCTCCACCTCGTATCCGATGATCTCGTAGTCCATCGTGCCGTAGCCCCGGGTGATCGACTTCAGCTTGTCGTAGAAGTCGTAGATGATCTCCGCGAGGGGAAGTTCGTAGTCGAGGATCTGCCGGGTGTCGCTGACGTACCGCTGTCCCTTGAAGATCCCCCTGCGGCCCTCCGCCAGCTTCATGAGATCGCCGATGTTCTCCTCGGGGCAGATGACCTCGATCTTGACCATCGGTTCCCGGATCGCCTGCACCTTGGACATGTCGGGCAGGTCGGCGGGATTGTGGATCTCCACCGTGGAGCCGTCGTTGAGGTCGACCATGTAGGAGACGGTGGGGGCGGTCTGCACGATGTCGACCCCACCCTCACGCTCGAGACGTTCCTGCACGATGTCCATGTGCAGGAGGCCCAGGAAGCCGCAACGGAATCCGAACCCGAGGGCTTCGGAGTGCTGCACCTCGTAGGTGAAGCTCGCGTCGTTGATGTGCAGTCGTTCGACCGCCTCGCGCAGGCTCTCGAAGTCGCTTCGCTTGCCGCCGCCCTCGCTGCCGGTGGCCGGGTAGAAGTCGCAGAACACCATCTGCTTCGGCTCCTCGTAGCCAGGCAGCGCCTCGCGGGCGGCATCGTGCTCGAGGGTGACGGTGTCTCCGACCCGGACGTCGCCGAGCGTCTTGATCGCGGCGACCATGTAGCCGACCTCGCCCTGGCCGATCCGCTTGAGCTTCTCGGGGAACGGCGTGTATCGACCGAGCTCGGTGACGGTGAAGGTGCGTCCGGTCCCCATCATCCGGATCTTGTCGCCGACCTTGAGCTCTCCGTCGAACACGCGCACGAACACCACCACCCCGCGGTAGTCGTCGTAGTTGGAGTCGAAGATCAGGGCTCGAAGCTTGTCGGTGGTCGCCGGGGGGGGGTCGGGGAACTCGTCGCAGATCGCATCGAGCAGTTCGGGGATTCCCTTGCCCGACTTCGCGCTGACGTAGATCGCGTCCTCGGCGGGAAGGCCGAGGACCTGTTCGATCTCCATCGCCACGCCGTCCGGATCGGCGGCGGGAAGGTCGATCTTGTTGACCACGGGGATCAGCTCGAGATCGTTGTCGACCGCGAGGTACGCGTTGGCGACGGTCTGGGCCTGGACGCCCTGCGTCGAATCGACGACGAGCACGGCGCCTTCGCACGCGGTGAGCGCCCGGCTCACCTCGTAGGTGAAGTCGACGTGGCCCGGGGTGTCGATGAAGTTGAGCTGGTAGGTCTCGCCCTTGAACTCGTGCGTCACCGTGACTGCGGAGGACTTGATCGTGATGCCTCGTTCGCGCTCGAGGTCCATCGAGTCGAGCATCTGGTCCCGACCGGTCCGCTGGTCCACGGCCTTGGTCGCGTGCAGAAGGCGATCGGCCAGGGTGCTCTTGCCGTGGTCGATGTGGGCGATGATCGAGAAGTTGCGAACCTTCACCGCGGGGGCTCCTGCCGGGCGGACGGGGGGACTTTCGGACGATTCGTCATCGTAGCAGACCCCCGGTCGGATCCGCATTCAGGACATCGTGCTCCGGGGGTCTCGGGAGGAAGCAGCTGTCCACAGTCCAGGCAGACCGGAATGCCCCGTTCGACCAGCGCTCGACGCACGTGCGGCACGTAGGTCTGCTGCATGGCGGCCACGAAGACGACGTGCTGAATCCCGAAGAAGACGGCGAGGGTGAGGAGCGACACCAGGAGCAGGCGATTGATGTCGGCTGGATCGTTCGCGTTCGCGCTGAAGACCTGCGGCACGGACTCCACCAGGACGAATAGAAGCACCACCGGCCCCATGGTCCAGGCGGTGAAGATGATCAGGTCCCGCGGACATCGAAGCATCAGCAGGTTGGCTCGCCAATGCACCCGCCACCGTTGGGGGAGGGTGAGTCGGAGCGCGGGGTCGTGGAATCTGGGCCAGAACCGCATCATGACTGCACGGATGGTACCCAGGCGGTCGTGCGCCCAGCCACGGTCGCGAACTCGATCGGTTCGCCCCGCGCCGTGGAGGCCTCGTCCGGTCGGCCCCAGCGATGGTGGAAGAGCCAGGTGCGAGGGAACTTCGCGGACACGGAATTGACGGCGACGGCCTTGGAGATCACCGAACCCAGTCGTCTTCGAATCCGTTCGAGTTCGCCGTCGTCGAGCTCCCCGACTCGTCGGTCGGGGGCGATCTTCGCCTGGTAGAGCACTTCGTCGGCGATCCAGTTGCCCACCCCCGCGGCGAACGATTGATCGAGCAGCACACCCTTGATCGTGCCGTTTCGGCCCGCGAGATGTTTTCTGAACCTTGCGGGCGACGGCAGATCGAGCAGCGGATCGAACCCGAGTCCGGAGATCGGTGGTTCTCCACGGGGGTCGTCACGCATGCGGATGCGACCGAACCTCCTCGCGTCTGGCATCGCAAGTCTGCGGCCCCCCTCGAACTCCAACTCTATCTTCCAGAACTTCGGTCGATCGGACTCGTCGTCGTACCCGTGGACGGCTCCGGTCATGCCGAAGTGGAGCAGAAGGGCGGGGCCGGTGTCGAACTCCAACCAGAGTTGTTTTCCGTGGCGACAGGCCGCGGTCATCGTGCGTCCCTTGAGTCGACGGCTGACCGTCGCGGGGGATTGGTCGCAGAAGACGATGCGATCCGGTCTGCACCGTACGGTTCGAATGGTGCGACCGATGCCGACCGCCTCCGCGATGAGGCGGCCGCGTTCTACTTCGGGCAGTTCGGGCATCTGTGGGACTCAGCTCGACGGCGAGGACGGGATCGCCGATCGATCCGCTCCAGTCAATGGTTCGTCGAAGGCTTTCTCGGGATTCGCCCGGTCGATCCTCGGTGGCGGCTGGACGGGGGCGAAGACACCGAACGGGGACTCCAGACCGATCAGGTCGCCTTGCTCGTCCCGCAGCAGCCCGGTGATCGGAGGACGGCGGGACGTGGTCGAACGCATGTGGAGCGAGCCGTCGAGAGGCATCCACCAAATCCCCGCCTCGACGTCCCGGCGGACGGGAGTCTCGTCCTTGACGCCACCGAGTCGGTGACGCCAGCGAAGGTCGTCGGTGAATCGGAGGTGGTGATCGCCGCAGGTCCAGTTACCGATCAGCGACTCCGCGGGCACCGAAGGTGGGACGAGCATCTTGGAGAAGGCCTCTTCGTCCGGGTCCAGGGTCGCCATGAGGCTTCCGTCCCGGAGCCAGAGGGGCACCCGTCGTCGCGGTTCCTTGGGAATTCGATACGACTCCAGCCAGAAGACGGCGTGGTTCTCGCGGTGCCAGCGTCCGACGTCGGTGGGGGTTCGGAATCGATCGAGCGTCGACCAGATCCGATAGTCGCCACCGGGACGTATCTCCAGGAGGTGGGTGCCGTCCGACCACCACCCCTCGATCTCGAGCGGCTCCTCGGGGTTCATCTCGATCGTCTGCACGACGCGTGGTCCAGAGGATGCGTTCGTCGCCTCGATCTCCTGCGACGCGTCCACGATCGACGAGGCGAAGAGGAGGACGAGAATGCAGCCTATGTTCACCATGTCGATCCTTCCTTGGGGTGCCGTCGCTGGGCATCGAGCTTCATCTTGGGAAGCCGTCTTCTCTGATCCTTCAACGCCTGAACGGTTTCGTCTTCTTCGGCCGGCGGGAAGTGTTCGTTCGGCAGTTCGGGCATTCGCGCCCCACATTCGCAACAGGTGTCTCCCAGCGCGTGCCCCAGATTGAAGAATCCGCAGTTCAGGCAGACCGGGTGGCCGAGTTCCGCCGCGGCGGCCCGGGTGAGGTTGCGGCGACGGTCTCGAAAGATGACGGCGAGGATGCCAGCTTGGGCCAGGAACGTGAGGCCGAAGGCGTAGGCGGCGTCCGGACTTCCCACCGCGACCAGCCCGACGACCGAGAGCAGGCAGGCGATGGGGAGGACGGCGTAGAGGAAGACGGCGGTGCCCGTCCGTCCCAGCTTCGGGAATCCCTTGGGGTACCCGTTCCAGTTGGTTCGCCCGAACATCGAGATCCTGCGTTCGTGGATCCGCGATCGCTCGTCTTCTTCGAGCGGCCATTGTTCGAGTTCGGGATCGAGCCATCGCGACATGCGCGTGGATCCTCCACGTGGTGGAAGGCGGTGCTGGACGGACGCTCGTTGGGCGCACCGCCGAATCGGGGTCGCAGACCGCACCGCTGTCGCTTCCTCGTCCGTTCAACGCTAACCGATAATGACGAATTCCCCACGCGATTTTCCAGGAATTCGCCCGGGCGCGGCCGACCGCCGGCGGTGATTCGCCGAAGGGGTCGGATCATGTCCTGGGGCCGGCCGGAATCAGCCCGTCGTCTGCGGATGACGTCTCGCGCCGCGGGCGGGGGTGTGGGCGGGGGTCAGCTGCGGCGATCGTCCGGGACCGGACGGTCCCTCTCCGGATCCTCCATCGCCGAAGTCATCCTCGTCGAATCTCGTCCGGTGACGTTGATGATCGTGTGGTTCCGGCGTGGACAGCACGACCGGAGAGGTGTATCGATGCAGATCCCATCCGAACATCGCCAGTTGAGCGAACCAGAGGCCCACGCAGCTGAGCACCATCGGCGTCACGCTCGCACCGATCTCGATGCCGATGAAGACGGCGCCGAGGAACTGAGCCGCGAAGACGAACAGGGTCACCATCATCCCGAACATCAGGTCGACCGAGCGTGGCATCGAGAGAATCGAGGTCAAGACGAGCAGGCCGATGCCGAAGATCAGGCCGACCACGCCGTAGGCCGTCCCGATCGGCCACAGCGCGACCATGGCGACGATGGCGAACACGTAGGCGGCTCGGAACTTAAGAGAGACCTCTGAAATCTGGGGATGCACTTGTCACTCCTCGGCCTGGGGCCGATGAAAGTCAGGTGTCGCGTCCTGCGACAGTTCGGAAGATGGTCCGGGGGGGGCGTGTGTGGACGGTCGGCGTACGTCTCGTCGGCTGGTCCTTGGAATCGTGTCGGACACGAGTCCGGGGAAACGTCATGGGGAGGAAATCACGACAGACGAGGCACTGTAGGCGCCCAAATCGCCCATTGGAAGCGGTTCAGGGCTAGTTCTGTGAAAAAAATCACGAATTGCCCGCGGGGCCCGAGAGACCGGCCTGCTCAACCTCCGAGAACCGGTAGCGACGTGCGACGTTCCAAGTCCTCGACCGGTCTCGCCACGAGATCGTATCCGTCGCTCGCGACGATCCGGCACCGGACGATCTCGCCGGGGCTCCGGACGCTGGCACTGGCGACGCACGTCTGCGAGTCGACCTGTGGCGCCTGGAAGTAGCAGCGGCCGATCGCGAGGTGCAGCGATTGGTCGGTCCGGACGGCCGGGTCGTCTTCGGGAAGTTCCACCTCGGCCTGCGCGGGCGCCTCGCCATCGACGAGCACGTCCATCACGACGCCTTCCTCGGCGAGATAGGCCGCGTTCTCGAAGGCGATGTCCTGTTGCGCGAGCATCAGCTCCGCCTCGCGAGCATGCTTGAGTTCATCCGACACCGCGAGCGCCTCGTCGGCCTCCATCCTGGCGGCTGGAGTACCCGGTTCGGCCGAGTAGCGGAAGACGCCCATCGCGTCGAACTGGATCTCTTCGATGAACTCGAGCAGTTGTTCGTGGTCTTCCGCGGTCTCGCCGGGGAATCCGGTGATGAAGGTCGTTCGCAGGGCCATGCCCGGAATCTCCTCGCGGAGGGCGAGGACCAGATCGCGTTGCTGCGACGCGGTCACCTGCCGCCGCATCGCCGTCAGCATGCGGTCGCTCGCATGTTGCAGCGGCATGTCGACGTATTTCACGATGCGGGGAAGATCGCGGATCGCCGCGATCATCTCGGGCGTGAACTTCGACGGGTACGCGTACATGAGGCGGGCTCGCGACGCCTCGCCATGGGCCTCGCAGAGCTCCGACACGGTCTCGAGCAGGCCGACGAGGCCGCCTTCGTCGCCGATGTCCATGCCCCAGCTCGTCGTGTCCTGGCCGATGAGGTTGAGCTCGACGCAGCCGTCGTCGAGGAGGCGTCTCGCTTCGTCGCGGAT
>PKCT01000141.1 GCA_002862325.1 Phycisphaerae bacterium | reverse complement strand
GGACGCCCTTCTCCACCGCCAGCTGCACGCCGGCAGCCAGCTTTTCACCGTCCTCCCTGTCGCGAGACATGATGTCTTTCATCTCGGCTTTGGAGAGCGCTACGAAGTCCCTGCTTGCCTTGAAGGCCGCGATGATCGCGGCCGGAATTGCCGACCGTGGAAATCGCGCGGGGGAGACGTCGCGGGCCTCGGCGCTTCCGGCACCTCGGGCCACCCGGTTGCCGGAGGCGTCCTCCTCGAACGGCTGGAGGAACCACATGACGAGTAGGAACAGCGCGAACGTAGGAATCATCCATACGAGACCCACCAGCGCGTGGAATTCCCCGAACATGAATTCCTCCCCGTGCAGGCCGAGAATCCCCAGCGTGCAGATGCGGAGGATGTTGATGACGATCGCGATGGGAATGCCGGTGAGGACGAGTGTGATGCGGAGCCACCAGCGATCCAGACCGACGTAGGCGATGACGGTTCCCAAGGCGAGGAAGGCCATGAGCATTCGCATGCCGCTGCACGCCTCCGCGACGTCGAGCGGATAGACGCTGCCGTCCGTCCGCATGATCTCGATCGCGTTTCCGGTCCGCGGAAGCACCGTGTAGCCGAGGAGATCGAGCATGTGCCACGATCCCCAGGTCGCAATGTCCTGCAGGGGGTAGGTGATCTGGAGGAGAACCTTGTCGGTGATCCTCTGGCCGAAGATGAGCAGATAGAGGAGTGGGAACCAGAGCCAGATGATTGATCGCCAGCCGAGTGTCACGACGCAGACACCGACGAGCGTGAGAAAGACGCCGATCGATCGGACGTTGTGACTGTTCAGGAACGTCGAGTCCGGTGTGATCCAGGTCAGCGCGTACCAGACGAGTCCCGCCACCACGAGACCGATTCCCGTCCAACCGGTTCGAAACGGCCGTGCCACGAGATCTGCGCGGTGGAGGAAGACGACGTAGAGCGCGATCAGGGGAACGAAGAGGGTGTGGCCCCAGTCGGCGGCCTCCTCCGTCGCGTAGTGGTACTGGAGGAGGAAGAAGTCCTCGAAGGCGAACCAGAACGCGGAGATGAGGCCCACCGCGACCACGACCAGCGCCACGGGACCGGGAACGAGCCAGGGTCTCTCCCCGGTCGTTTCAGGTTCGGTCGCCGGGGGTGTCGAAGCAGCCATGAGGGACTCCGGATCTCGTGCGGGACCGTGGTTCGCGACCCGACGATCGTACGGGGCGATGTCCTCGGTCTGCCACTGTTGTCGACAGAATCGGCCACGTCCATCCGTAATTGTCTCCGATACCTGCGGCCGTGAAACGACCACCCCACCGCCGAGAGGCGGTGGGGTGGTTCGAATTCGATGTTCCGACTCGCAGCCTGTTCAGCAGCCCCAGTTCGCGAGCAGTTCACCGAAGTCGGCGGCATCGGTGTTTCCGTCGCCGTTGATGTCCCCATCGGCGGTCCCCCAGAAGCTGAGGAGGAGTCCGACGTCGGCCGAATCGACGCATCCGTCACCGTTGAGATCGCCGGTCTTCGTAGGCGGCATGATGTCCTCGGCCCAGATGCAGTCGATGAAGTGCTGCTGGCCACCGAGGGTCAGACGCTCCACCGTCCCCTGGATTCGGAGTTCGGTGCAGTCCCCGTCGCGGCCACCGGAGATGACCGTGATGGTGGCGCCGCCGATCGTGGCGCCGTCGAGGTCCGCGTAGTCGGCGGCGTTCGCGACCGGGGCCCCGTTCACACCGAGGTTCACTTCGCCGCCCTGGTCGGAGACCAGCACGTTCAGGTTCACCAGCGTGCCGATGGAGCCGGCGAAGTCGTAGGTGGCCTGGACGTTGTAGGTGCCGAACTCGTAGTCGTCGCCACAGGCGAGTTGGGCGTCCGAGGTCACAACGCCACCGGAGAGAGGACCGAAACTCGACTGGAAATCGGAGATCGAGACGTCGACACCGCCCGTGGTGAGCGTGTCGCCGACCGCCCAGGAACCGCTGAGGGGGAGATCGGAATGATCGACGTAGGCGTCTTCGCATTCGTCGCCTCCGCCGTTCGGATCGGCGTCGAAGCGAAGGCAGTCGATCCAGAGCTCCTGGCCACCGATCTCGAATTCGTTCACGACGCCGTTGATGAACATCTCGCCGCAATCGCCGCCGAATCCGCCGCTGGGAACCGAGATGGTGGTGCCACCGACGTTCGAACCGTGGAGATCCCGCAGATTGGCGACGATACGGAGATCGCCGTTGACCGAGACGTTGACGTGCCCACCGTATTCACCGAACTGGATGGACAGGTTGGTGACCGGGCCGGGGCCCGCCATGAATTCGAAGCTTGCCCGACAGTTTCGGGTCCAGAGCTCGTTGCCAACGCTGCACGCGAGTCCGCCCGCTTCGACGATCGCCTCACCGAAGGTCGGAGGGCTGGTGGGATTGAAGAGTTCGCGAATGGTGACCGGGACCCCGCCGGTCGCGAAGCTCGAGACCGCCGGGAACATGTCGCCGAGAGTGAGGTCCTCGAAGTCGATGTCGCAACCTCTGGTCCCATCCCACCAGAACTCCTGGCCACCGACCGTGAGCACGTCGACCGTGCCGATGAATTGGATCCGACCGCAGTCGCCTCCGGTGCCGCCGGAGAGGACCTTGGCGACGCAACCGCCGATGGGGATGCCGTCGATGTCCAGCATGTTCGCGAAGTTGCGGAAGTCGCCGTTCACGGCGAGGTTGATGTTGCCGCCGTATTCACCGAAGGCGAAGATCGGGTCGATCTGGCTCCCAATCGAACCGGCGTAGTCGAACTTGGCGCTGAGGTTCATCAGTTCCAGACGGTTCCGACTGTTGCATCCGGGGATCTCGCTCTTGATCTCTGCTGAGCCGTTGCAGGTGATGGTCCCGCTGGCGTACTCGAAGCATCCGAAGTCGATGGGGACGCCATCGCTCGCGGTGCCGTCGCCCGCCGCGAAGGTCGCCCCAAGGGGAAGATCCTCGTAGGCGGGCGGTGCCGCGATCGTGGTACCGGCGAGCAGGCTGGAGGTCGCGAGGGTGATGAGGGGAGTTCGGTGCATGGTTTGTCTCTCAATCGGAATTACCGGGACGGGGTGGCCATCGGCCACCCGCTATGCACTTCCGATGACGTCCACGCCGTCTCACACCTTCTAATGCATTTTTCGCGGCTGCCCCACGGCGTGGGATATCACAGAGTCCGGGAATATCATTGATTTGAGTCAAATGATCGACTTTTTTCCGGTCTTTTGATTGGAAGAAGCCCCGGACATTCGGGGTGCCGACCCGCCTCGGACGCTGAACCTGCGACCGATTCCTCATGCCAACGATCCAAAGGAGGCCTTCCGTGACCATGCAGGACCCCTCGACTTCGGAACGCGATCTTCGAATCCTCCGTCGAGGACGACCCACCCTGTTTTCCTCCAAGAAACGATCACTCGAATGGTCTCTGGTCTTCGGCACCCCGTTCCTCGGGATGCTGGTGATCGTGGAGGGGATGCTCCTCGGGAAGATCACTCCTCGGCCCTTCATGAATCGTGGGGTCGGTCCTGCACCTTGCCAACGTACTCCTGGCCATGGACACCATCCAGGACCGGAGGTGTCGACCCCCACGCAAACGGGGATGTCCATCGTGAGCAGTGTGGTCGACCGGTGACGAGGATTCATCTGCTGGGCCGCCTCGAAGCGTGATCCGGACGTGGACGTCGCGGGACTTCCCGCAAGCTGACCGGAATTCAGGTCTCAAACGACTGTTCCTGCGTTAGGTTCTGGCTGGAGGCCTCAATGATCTTCCGTCCAGAGGCATTCAATCGTCGACGAAGCCGAGGTCATTCGATCCTCGGTTCGCTCGAATCCATGCCGATGAACGCCATGCTCGCTCTGATGCTGACGTTCGTCCTGGACGTCGCCGCGCTCGCCCAGCAGCGTGGACGTCCGGTGGTCGACGCGAGCCTGGGGTACCGCATCGTCCTGACCGACTCGGGGACGCTCCTCCGCGGAGTGAGCCTCGCCTGGGACGGGGGGGATCCCTTCGGCAGCCTTCCGAAGCGGATTCCGACCGCAGTTCAGCTTCGTCGTCTCGCGGCCGAGTTCGGCCTGAACACGGTGCACCTCTATCTGGAGGGGAACTCGTCGCAGAATCCCAATACCGCAGGCAGCAACGTGCTCGACGCGGACGCCTTCGTGGACGCCACCGCGGAGGCGGGGCTCTACCTCCTCATCACGATCGGCTGCAACGGCGAGAACGGGTCGATCCACGATCTCGAGTTCGCCAAGGACTTCTGGTCGATCTACGCGGCCCGATATCGCGACCAGACGCACGTCCTCTTCGAGGCGCACAACGAACCCGCCCTCTACACCCCGAATCAGTGGACGATCGCCGACTGGAACGCGCAGCTCGAGCTCTACCAGACCATCCGATCGAACGCGCCCGACACTCTCGTCCTGCTGGGCTCCTTCATGGGTTTCGCCGGAGATCCCACCTTCGGGGTGAACTACCTCGCATCCAACGGCGTGTCCTGGGACAACGCCGGTCTCGCCCATCACGGGTACGAAAGTAAGGCGGGCATCGAGAACGCGATCGGGATCATGCAGTCGAGTCCCGATTTCCCCGCGCTCCTGAACACCGAGTTCTGGCCCGGAGACACCGAGGGACAGGGCTACAACAGCATGTATGAGAGTCGCTTGAACGGCTGGATGCAGTTCCAGTGGCTTGGTGCGGACGACGACGACCTCGATCTCTTCCGGTCGAAGATCACCGCGGCCGGTACGATCTGGACGCCGGACGATCCATCGGCCCGCTGGCCGGCGCTGGGGACGCCGTCGCTTCCGGCGCCCGGGGCCTGGATCGGTCTCTACCAACGCGACGCCGGCCGCTTCGTTCGGGTCGGATCCGGCACCGGTGGGCCGTTGCGGGTGGATCGCGTCGACTTCAGTGGTGGTCCCGCTGCGGATGCGTTCCGCGTCGACTACGTCGGGTCGCGAACGTTCAGACTCCGAACGACGACTGGGAGCTACGTTCGTTCCGGTGGGGAGACCGACCTTCTCGATGCCTCGGGTACGTTCGCGAACGCGACGACCTTCGAGTGGATCCAGGTCCCCAACGGCGACGTCGTGATCCGGGCGATCGACGCCGGCGGCCATCTCCTGCGGTGGAACGCCTCGACCCGGCGGATCCTTCCGGATGCCGACGATGGACGGGACGCGGCCAGCCGGTTCGCGATCGTCACCACCGTGGGCGAGGTTCCCGATCCGATCGTCGGCGATCCGTTCTTCGGCGTTCCCCACGAGATCCCAGGTCGGATCGAAGCGGAGGACTTCGATCTCGGTGGAGCCGGCGTCAGCTACAACGACGAGGACGCGACGAACAATGGTGGTCGCTACCGGCCGCTGGAGGGCGTGGACATCGAACGAACGACCGACGCGGAGGGCGGATACAACGTCGGATGGATCGGGCCTGGCGAATGGATCGACTACACGGTCAAGGTCCGAGGTACGTTCCCGCTCGAGCTGACGTTCGAAGCCAGGGTCGCGTCGCTGAGCGACGGCGGACGCTTCGGCGTGACGTTCGGTGGCGTGGATCCTCTCGGTGCGATCGACGTTCCTCGGACGGGCGGCTACCAGGTGTGGAACACGGTCTCCCGTTCGGTGGTGCTTCAACCGGGTCTTCAGATCATGCGGTTCTTCAATCGTGGAAAGACTTCGTTCAATCTCAACCGATTCGATCTCGTCTACCGCTCATGTCCGGCGGATCTCAACGACGACGGCCGCGTCGACGGAGCGGATCTGCCCCTCGTACTCGGTGCCTGGGGCGCGTGTTCAGGCGGGTGTTCCGCCGATCTCAACGACGACGGGGAGGTCAACGGCGCGGATCTCAGTCTGGTCCTCGGCACCTGGGGTTCGTGTTCATGATGCATGGTGGCCGGCCGCTGCCGCTTTAGTTCGCCTGGCGGAGAACATGGCCCATGGCCTTCAAGTGCGCGTTCTTCGTCTACAGGAGCCTCGGCCCTGATCGCCCGTTTCTTGGAGTCTCCGCATGACCGATCCCGTATCCCGTTCCGAGCGTTCGATCCTCGCCGTCATCGCGGCATGCATCATCCCGTCGTCCGTAACGCTCGGTCAGCAGACCCCACCAGCCATCGACTGGTTCACCTCCTACAACGGTTCCCGTGCGGAGTCGCACGGTCACTACATCCTCGAGTGCGAGGACGGGGGGTTCCTGCAGGTGGGGGAGACCGGATACGTCGGGTCGAGCGCCCGGATCCTCGTCGTCAAGACCGATGCGTCGGGCGGCCTGCTCTGGCAGAAGGAGTTCGGCAGCGGTGGTCGCAACATGGGCAACGCCGCGCTCGAGGTGGCCGACGGCTACCTGATCTGCGGCATGCTCTCCCGAAACAGCGCGATCCTGAAACTCGACAAGGCGACCGGAGCGACGCTCTTCCAGCGCACGCACGACAATGGCGGCGCCGACGCGTTCGAGCACCTCACGCAGACGTCGACCGGAATCCTCGCGGTGGGGTATCGGCAGGCGGAGGATCCCAACAACACGTTCTTCGTCTACGGCCGCGGCTACATCAGCTTTCTCGACGTGAACGGCAACCTGGTCTCCGGTCGGAGCGTCGACGAGCACCTGTCCCAGGCCTATCGCGTGAAGCCGTCGGGGAAGGGATACGTGATCTCGGGCGGGACCGAGGATGCGCTGCAGTACGGCGTCATCAGGATCGATCCGAAGGGGAACATCCTGTGGTCGCGAACATTCGGGGGATCGAACGAGGATCACTGCTTCGGCATGGATCTGGCCGAGGACGGCTCGATCTTCCTCGCCGGTCATACGCTCTCGGGCACCGCGAACTGGGATACCTACACCATGAAGCTCGACGGTTCGGGCAACCAGATCTGGGAACGGAAACGCGGTAATCCGCGCGGCTTCAATCCCACCTGGATCCACGACGAGACGTGGGGCATTAAGGCGACCGAGGACGGCGGATGCGTGATCGCGGCGGGGACGGGCGACGAGTACGCCTACTCCGACTGCGACGCCGGCGTCTGCTCGGATCAATGGGAGGCCTACGTCGTCAAGTTCGATGCGAACGGAGGACTCGACTGGGAGGAGACGTACAGCGGAGGTCCGGGCGACGACTGGGCCGCAGAGGACATCGACCTGACCAGCGACGGTGGGGCGATCGTCGCGATCGACAACGCACGCTTCGGATTCATGAAGCTTCGGCCGTTCCGCGATCTCGGCACGCTTGAAGGGGATCTCAACGAAGACGGTTGCGTCGATTCCGCCGATCTCGGCGTCCTGCTGAGCGCCTGGGGGGCGGGTGGCGGCGATCTCAACAGTGACGGTACCACCGACGCCTTCGACATCGGCGTCCTGCTCGCCGCGTGGGGCGCGTGTCTCTGAATTCGTCTTCGCTACCAGGTGTTTTCTCTGAAGCCTCCCACGGCTGAACCCCTCGAGGTCCAATTCGAGTTGACGCTGATGACGCGTCATGATTGAGTCCTCTGGCCACAACGCGGATGCGGGGACGGCTGCATCGACTCCGCCGACCTCGGCGTCCTGCTCGCCGCGTAGGGCGCATTTCTCCGATTCTCATGCCTCGCGACGAGCCTCCGACGATGCGTTCGGCGAAGTCCCCGACGGAATCCATCGGTGCCACCCACGCGATGTCGCGCGATGCCGCGCACCGTGAGTGCCAGTGGACGCGAGTCGAATCTCGTGGGCATCCGTCGTCTTTCGCCGCTTGCGACCTAGGACAAGCCGGCATGTCAATCCAGGCTTGAAGCGAGCAGTTCCTGGGCGCCACATGCCAATCGCTCGAATGGCATCCCGTTTCCTCCTCGCGTTCCGCCCCGCCCCCCTGACGCGGGTGAATCGGTGGTCTTCCACGCTGGTCGTTCTTCTCGCCGCCGGATTCTCATCGATGCCTTGAATGGCATCGGAGTCTGCCGGGGTTGACAGGGGTACCGCCGAATGGTTTGATCCGGAGGGCGGCGAGAGTCGCCGCCCACCTCTTCGAGGAGCCCCGCGGGGACCCGCAGGGTCCGTGACCGTTGAACCGCCGTTCGCCCGAATCGAGCGGGGCACGCACGGCGCGAGCAATCATGAAGACCCCGACCTCATGACCAGTCTAGACCGCATCGGATCGCTGTTAGGTCGGGCGGGCGTGCCATCGATGTTCCGGATGCTTCGTCCGGGGCTGCGAGTCGTGCTCTACCACCACGTTGGCAAGGAGGACGACTTCACGCGGCATCTTCGGTGCACGAACACGGAGGAGGCGTTCGAACGCCACGTCGATTGGTATCGACGCAACTACGACCTGGTTTCGATGGACGACGTCCTATCCGACGATCCGTTGCCGCGTCGAGCGCTGCTCATCACCTTCGACGACGCGTATCGGTCGGTCCTGGAGACGGCGGGGCCGATTCTCAAGTCCAGGTCCGTTCCCGCGACGCTCTTCCTGGTGACCGATCCGGTCTTCGAGGGCCGGATGATTCTGGACAATCTCCTGAGCTATGCGCAAAGTCGGAACCCCTCCCTGATCGGTGAGGTCGTGCCCGGTCGGTCTGAGGATCCGGTTCGAGAGATCCTCCTCGACGAGATTCCACACGGAGGGCTTGAGGCCCGGAGACGAATCCGCGAGGCGATCGAGGCCGGCATCGGCGCGGACGCCTGGAGAGAGGCCAACGACTCGGGGCTCTACCTCCGCTCCGAGGACGTGCCGCGACTGCGTGGATGCGGCATCTCGATCGCGAGGCACACCGCCTCCCACGCGAATCTGCGACTGGTGGAGGACCTGCGATCCGAGGTCGTCGACTCCTGGGAGGGAGCCGGTCTCGATTCGACCCTCCGAAGCTTCAGTTTCCCGTTCGGATCGTTCGACGATGCGGAACCGAGTGTCGCGGAGCTGTCTCGACTCGGCCTGGGACCTTTGTTCCTCGTCGAGGGATGCGTCAACCGCGGAAGATCGCGGATCTACTACCGAACCTCCGTCGGCGATCTCGACGAGCGTTCGCTCGCCGTGGAACTCGAACTCAAGCCCGTACTCCGCACGCTTCGGAAGTCGCGTCGGATGAAGGCGCTCGAGGCGGTCGCATGCGGGTGATCCTGCTCACGGGCGATGGTTGCGAGCATCGTTACGTCGCTCGCCGGCTCCGGGAGGCGGTGTCCGATCTCGAGGTGGTGATCGAGACCCGCGAAGGGCTCCCCGCGAGCGGTATTCGTTCGAAGTTAAAGCGTTGGATGCGACGAGGCCCCGCATGCGTGGTGGACAAGGCGCTTCGGGAGCTGTTCCGTCGAATGATCCGGGACGGCGCCCGGCGAGAGTCCGACCTGCGCGGCGTTTTGGGCGATCGCTTCGATCTCGAACGCCCAGTAGAGCAGGCGCACTTCGTCGGGTCCGTCAACGATCCGGATGCGGTCGACTTCGTCTCCGAAGGATCCGCGGGACTCGTACTCGTCTACGGGACCGGTCTGGTCCGGAAGGCGACGCTCGATGCGATCGGTGCGCCGGTCCTCAATCTCCACACCGGACTGAGTCCCTACTACCGTGGTGTGGCGTGCCACTTCTGGCCGCTGATCGACGGGCGTCCCGATCGGGTCGGTGTGACGGTGCACGAGTGCGTTCCCGAACTCGATGCGGGTCGGATCTTCGGGACCCGGGTGGTTCCGCCCGTTCCGGGGGACACCGTGCATGCGGTGTTCGCGCGGCAGGTGGTGGCGGGGGCGGAGCTCTACGCCGACATCGTGCGGCAGTCGATGTCGGGGCTTCCCGAGGGCACGTCGCAGGACCTGTCGCTTGGACGGGAGTATCGCGGGGTCGAGCTCGGACTTCTCGCGGAGATCCGGGCCCGAGCGGCTGTTCGACGATTCGGATGAGCGCCCGCACGCCGCGATCCCGCGTTCGCCGGTGGGATGGAATCGCCGGTTCGGATGGTCGCGGCGTGCCGCGGTCGCCCACCCTGATCCACGATGTCGATCGAGGTGCGACGCCGCGTGATCCATGACGTGAAAACCCCTCCCGCGAGGGGAGGGGCTTCGTCGAATGACCCCAGGGAGAATCGAACTCCCGTTCCCAGGATGAGAACCTGGTGTCCTAGCCGCTAGACGATGGGGCCGTCGCCGAACCGAGTCGGACCGAGTAGGGTAGCGGTCCCGTCGACGTTGTCAACCAACGCGACGCATCTGATCGCCACGTCGCCTCCTTCCACGCTTCGTCGAGGTTCCAGTCCGTGCAAACAACGCCGCTGCAGTGCATGGAGGTCGTCGCCGGCTCCGGTCACCGGCGGCAACGCATCGCAGTCAGGGGTTCGGACGCTCTCCTGCTCGCCGAACCAGCGCCCGGGGCGGACATCGAAGGCGACGTTCAGGACGCGTCGATGTGCTCCGCGGGCAAGATCCGTCGATTCGCGATCGCGGGCGTGGGCGGGCATGGCGACCTGGTTTCGGACTTCGGCATCGGGGTTCGCGATCTCACGCGGGTGTTCGCATGACGGAGGCGTCGCACGCATGAGTTTCGGACCGGACGACACGCCATACGATGCCATCGGGGGCGAAGAACGCGTTCGACGTCTCGCCGACCGGTTCTACGACCATATGGACCTCGACGACGCGTTCAAGATCATTCGCGAGTTGCACCCCGACGACTTGGGCGAGAGCCGGGAGAAGTTCTTCGAGTTCCTCTCCGGCTGGCTGGGAGGGCCACCGCTCTACATGCAGCGGCGAGGCCACCCTCGACTGCGGATGCGGCACGCGCCCTTCCCCATCGGCGACGTCGAGCGAGACCAGTGGCTGGCGTGCATGGCGGCCGCCCTCGACGATCTCGAGGTCGCCGGTGAGCTTCGCTCGTTCCTCGATGCTCGATTCCAGCAGGTCGCGGACTTCATGCGGAATCGCTAGACAGAAGGACGGCCCCGGCGCCCGCGGGCAAGCGCGTCTGCGGTACCATCGACCGGGTCGTTTCACCGAATACCCACATCGGAGCACTTGCACCATGGCTTCCCGAACGCCCTTCGCCGTCGACCGTCGGCACTTCGCCCTCTTCGCGCTCGCAGGTTTCTCGATGATCGGCCTGGCCGTGGCGCAGGACGCCGCACGGGCTTGGGACGTCCACGCCAAGGATCGGCCACAGCCGGCGATGGTCACACCGGGCGCGCCGGGCACCGCGGACCGCCCGGGAACGCCGCCGAGCGACGCGATC
>PKCT01000247.1 GCA_002862325.1 Phycisphaerae bacterium | reverse complement strand
GCGCGAGTGGACGAAGGCATGCTCTATCTCATGTTCCACGGGAACCTCGAGAGCAACTTCAACAAGCTCGACGTCTTCATCGACGCGATTCCGAACGAAGGTCAGAACAGACTTCGCGACGACAATCCTGCGGTGAAGTTCGGAGGACTCAATCGCATGGGTGGCGACGGCTCCGGTGACGAACCGGGGCTCCTCTTCGACCCGGGGTTCGAGCCGGACTTCTGGTGCGATTTCACCTGTGGTGGGGACTTCGGAACGACGTTCACGACATACATGAACTGGTCGCAGCTCCTCACCGCTGGCGGTGAGGACGCGGTCATCGGATTCGCCGGTCCGGGAGGACCTGGAGCCGGTCAGGCGATCTTCGGCGGAAACGGCATGATCGCCTCGATCGACAACAGCAACACGGGCGGCGTTCGTGGTGGTGACGGCATCGGAGATGGATCCGGCGTCACGACCGGCGTCGAGTTCGCCATTCCCCTCTCGGTTCTCGGCTACACCGATGGCGATGCTCTCAAGGTCGCCGCGTTCGTCAATGGCCCGGAGCACAACTTCGTCTCGAACCAGGTCATCGGTCCACTCGGGGGACGGCCCAATCTGGGTGAGCCACGCACGGTCGATTTCGGTTCGATTCCAGGCGACCAGTTCGCAGTGATCGTCGAAGGGCCGGTCGAGCCGTCGTGTCTGGGCGATCTGGACGAAGATGGTCGAGTCGACGGTTCCGACTTCGGTTCGCTCCTCGCGAGCTGGGGCTCGTGCGCCGGCTGTGCCGCGGACCTCGACGGGAGCGGGCAGGTCGACGGTAGCGATGTCGGCATGATGTTGTCCTCCTGGGGTCTCTGTCCCTGAGGACGGACTCGATTCTCGGTCGGAAAACGGCCGCTTAGTTGGTCGTTTTCTGAAAATCGTTGGAACGATCTTTCCCTTAGCTGTAATTTGGTTCGGGATAGGGGTTTCTCGCAAGATCCCCGATTTTGACACGCCTGACGGAAGAACCGATTCGAGTCTCGTGTCCTGCGCCCGATCAACGTAAGAGGAGTTTGTCAGTGATGAACGTCAAGACGATAAGCAGTGCTCTGGTCGCTACCACTATGGGTGTGGTCGGCATGTCGAGTGCCCAAGTGACCGCCGTGGTCATGGACGGACTCGCCGATGCCGCGTATGGCGACGCCATCGCGATCCAGAACACGAACACGCAGTTCGGCGACGCCAGCGACGGCACGCTCGGATTCTGCAACGGTTCCGAGATCGACGGTCTCTTCGCGTTCGTCCAGGACGGATATCTCTACCTGGTGATCGCGGGCAACCTCGAAAGCAACTTCAACAAGCTCGAGATCTTCATCGACGCCGTGCCGGACGAGGGTCAGAATCCGATCCTCGGCAACAACAACTCGATCGACTTCAACGCGCTCAACACGATGGGAGAGTTCGTGGACCCGAAGACCGGCGAAGTGCAGCCCGGCCTCACCTTCGACGCGGCATTCGTGCCCGACTTCTGGGTGACCTTCACCGGTGGCCAGGGGACCGGCCCTAAGGGCGAGCCCATCTACGACACCTACTGCTCGTACGCCCAGCTCCTCACCGGAGGCGGCGACACGGGTACCGCAGGCTTCGCCGGGCCTGGCCATGGTGGTGCGAAGGGTGCCCTGACGCTCGACAACCAGATCGAGATCGCGATCGACAATTCCAACATCGCAGGCGTCATCGGCGGCCCCGAGCTGAACGAGGACGGCGGGGCAGGGGTCTCGACGGGCATCGAGGTGGCGATTCCACTTGCCGCCCTCGGTTACACCGATGGCGACGACATCGGCATTTCGGCCATGGTCAACGGCTCGGGCCACGACTTCATCTCCAATCAGGTCATCGGCGGCCTCGGTGGAAGCGACAATCTCGGATTCCCCCGGTTCGTCAACTTCGACGTGATTCCAGGCGATCAGTTCGCCATTCTCGAGGGCGAGGGTGGCGGTGGCGAGGACAGCTGTCCCGCCGACTTCGACGACAGTGGCACGGTGAACGGCGCGGACTTCGGTTCCGTTCTCGCAGCGTGGGGACCATGCGACGGCTGCCCGCAGGACCTCGACAAGGACGGCCAGGTTGCCGGGTCCGACGTGGGGGCCTTCCTCGCGTCTTGGGGTCCCTGTCCCGACCCGCCGCCGGCCTCCGGCGCATGTTGCACCGGCGAAGAGTGCAGTGAGCAGACCGAGTCCGAGTGCATCGACGCCGGAGGGACCTACCTCGGTGACGAGACGTCGTGCGACGTCGACACCTGCGGCAGTGGCGGCGGCGGCGACTGCGGCGACTGCAACGTCGCGCAGCCCGGAAGTCCCGGATGCAGCGATACGGCCTGCCAGGACGCCGTCTGTGCGGCCGACAACTTCTGCTGCAGCGTCGAATGGGACGCTTCCTGCGCCGCGAAGGCGAACAGCGGCAACTACGAGGATTGCGACTGCCCCTGACGAATCGATCCGTCGATCACGGATCACGAATTTTGACGGACACGCCTCCCCGAAAGATCGGGGAGGCGTGTTCGTTCAATCGGTCTTCGATCCCGGTGGCCGTGCGATATCAACCACCACGGTGGGCCGGAAGATACGCGTCCGCCACGTATTCACCGACCATGCGGTGGGTGTTGAATTCACCGGGAATCGTCGCGGCGCTCCGAAGAGCTCGTCGCATCCATCGTCTCGGTACTCCCTGCCGGTTGCGATCGAAGAATTCCGGGACGAGCTGGGTTTCGAGGACCTCGTACAACGCCAAGGCGTCCGCCGCATCCCGTGCGGACGCACCGGATCGAGTCGGGTGTCCCTCGATCTTGAATCCGTTGCGACCGTCGAAACCTTCCGGCCACCATCCGTCCATGATCGAACAGTTCACGCCGAGGTGCATCGGCGGTTTCATGCCACTGGTGCCGCTCGCTTCGTGCGGGCGAATCGGGTTATTCAGCCAGACGTCGCATCCGGAGGTCAGTTCACGGCCGATTCGCATGTCGTACTCCTCCAGGATCACGACCTTGCCGCGGAACTCCGGACGACGGCTCATCCCGAAGATCGTGCGAGCGAATTCCTGTCCGGCGACGTCGCGCGGGTGGGCCTTGCCTGCGAACACGAGTTGCACCGGGCGATCGCCGTCGTTCAGGATCGCCGCGAGTCGCTCGGGGTCCCTGAAGACGAGCGGGGCACGCTTGTAGGTCGCGAATCGTCGGGCGAAGCCGATCGTGAGGGCATCGTCTCGCAGGGCGTTGGCGGCGTCGAGGATCGCCGCCGGATCGGCGCCGCGCGCCCGCTCTTGTCTCACGAGGCGATCGCGAATGAATCCGACGAGCCGGCCTCTGAGGCGATTGCGCAGTTCCCATCCTGCGACGGGGTCGACCTTTGTGGCCCGGGACCACGCCGTCTCCCGTGGTCGTGCGACCTGCACCCGCAGGCCGATGTGCTTTCGCCAGAATGTCGTCGCCGCCGGATCCATCCAGGTCCCGGGATGGACGCCGTTGGTGATCGATCCGATCGGAACGTCCTTCACCCTCGTGATCTCGGGATAGACGTCTTTCCACATCTCGCGACTCACCTCCCCGTGCAGCTTGGCGACGCCGTTCACCCTGCACGCGAGTCTCAGCGCGAGCACGGTCATGCAGAGCGGCTCCGCGGTGTTTCCGGGGTTGACTCGGCCCAGATCGACGAACGTCCTGGCCGAGAGTCCCGCTCGCTTGATGACCGACGCCATCACTCTCGCTACATCGGGAGCGTCGTAGCGATCGTGGCCGGCGGGCACGGGGGTATGGGTCGTGAAGACGGTCGAGCGCCGGACCTCGTCCATGGCTTCCTCGAGCGTCGCGCCGGACTCCACGAGCCGAGCGCAGTGTTCGATGGGCGCGAATGCCGCATGACCTTCGTTGAGGTGATGAACGGTCGGGGATTCCTCCATCGCCTCGAGGGCTCGGAACCCGCCGACACCGAGGAGCACCTGCTGACGCATCCTGAGGTCCGAATCGCCCTTGTAGAGTCCCTCGGTGAGCCTGCGATCCTCCGCTCGGTTCTCGGGGAGATCGGCGTCGAGGAGAAGGATGGCGTTGGTACCGGTCCACAACCGCATGATGCGGGCGACCACCATTCTCCTTCCGACCGGACATTCGACACGAAGACCGGTCTCTTCGATCGGGTACCGATCGAAGTCGTACTCCGGGTACAGGATGCGCTGGCGACCGTCGGCTTCGAACTGTTGCCGATAGTAGCCGTGTCGATAGAGGAGCCCGACGCCGACCAGCGGGACGCCGAGCTGTTCCGCACTCTTTATGTGGTCACCAGCGAGGACGCCGAGTCCACCTGAATACTGCTGCATCGATTCGTGGATGGCGAATTCGCTGCAATAGTAGGCGACCTTCAGTTTCCGGTCCCGACCACGGTGGGTCTTGGAGAACCAGCGATCCCGCCGCCTCCCGAACTTCAGGGCCTCCTCCGCGGCGTCGAGGATCTTGAGATAGGCGGGGTCGCCGACCGCCGCCTCGAGTCTGTCGGTGGTCGTACGTGCCAGCGTGTCGATCGGCGCGTGATCGGTCGCTTCCCATGCGAGGGGATCGAGCATCGAGAACGGTCGCTGGGCAACCTCGTCCCAGGTCCAGGTGAGGTTCTCCGCGATCGCGAGGAGGCGAACGAGGAGGTCGTCGGTGGTTCGGGGCCGTCGGGTCGTCATGATCTTTCGCTGCCGGGAAACATGGGAGTGGTGAAAAGCGTCAGGATAGGGATGGGGGACGTCTTGGTGCGGAATTCAGCGGGTCTCTTCCAGTCTTCCGCTGGCCCGACTGAGCTTGTGGAGCTTTCGGGCGAGGGATGTCGTCTGGGCGTTCGTTGCCAGTCGCCATCGCCAGTTTCCCCGCGGTCGGCCGGGCACGTTCATGCGAGCGGATCGCCCCAGACCAAGCAGATCCTGCGTCTGCACGATCGCGGTGTTGGCCGGACTCGTGAAGGCGAGCCGGGTCATGGCCGCGGCCGGATCGCTTCGGGCCTCGTCGCCGGCGTAGGACTGGAACCTCGAACGAACCTCGGCCGGAAGGTCGCGATACCAGCCGACGATGGTGTCGTTGTCGTGGGTTCCGGGATAGACCACCGAATGCGCCGGGTGGCGATGGGGGAGATCCTGGGAGGTCGCGTCGGCGTCGAAGAACGCCCATTGCAGAATTCGCATACCCGGAAGATCGAAGTCGTCGCGAAGGCGGTGCACCTCGGGGGTGACGTCGCCCAGATCCTCCGCGATGAACGGTGGAACGCCCACATCCTCGCGAATGGCCTCGAGCAGCTCGCGCCCGGGGGTCCGCCTCCAGCGACCATCTCTGGCGTGCGTCGCGTCGCCGGGGATTTCGTACGCGCGAACGAAGCCGATGAAGTGGTCGATCCGCACCAGGTCGAATCTCCGGAGCGTCGTCTCCACCCGTCGTCGCCACCAGGCGAAGCCGTCTCGCTGATGCGACGTCCAGCGGTAGTGCGGGTGTCGCCAGAGTTGGCCGTCCCGGGTGAAGGCGTCCGGTGGACAGCCGGTTTGCACGGTAGGTCGTCCGCTCCGGTCGAGTCGGAACAGATCCGGTCGAGCCGCGACGTCGGCGCTGTCCGCCCCGCAGAAGATCGGGAGATCGCCGACCAGGGCGACGCGTCGCGTTGATGCGTGCCGTCGAAGCCCGGTCCATTGGCGATCGAGGACGAACTGGACGAAGGCGTGGTACTCGGGATGGCGTTCCTCCGCGGAGGCGGAGGAACGAGTCCGCTCCGTCGCGAACCCGCACCAGGGGTCGAGCCAGTCCGCGTTCCGGTCGCGGAAGTCCCGGTACGGAGCGCCGTTCGCTCCCTTGCGGCCTCGGGTCTTCGCGAATCTCGCGAAGGCGGCGTGCAGACGGGGGCGCTTCCAACGGCGCACCGCGGGCCACGACGCCGAGGGGCCGCGGGGAACGCCGCTCGCGCGCAAGGCCGAACTCGAAAGGAGTCCATCGTGAACCAGATCCGCGATCGAGACGAGCATGGGCTCGATCGCGAAGCTCGACAGCGGGCTGTACGGAGAGTCGCCTTCGCCCACCGGACCGATCGGCAGCATCTGCCATCGACGAAGACCCGCGGCGGCCATCCAGTCCACGAATCGTCTCGCGGAGGGACCGAGATCGCCGATGCCGATCGCCCCATCCGTCGCGGGAAGCGAGGTCGGGTGCAGGAGAACTCCCGCGGTCCTGGTCTGGAGAAGGGGGTGCATGGAGCGTCTTATCGACCGAATGGAGGTCGCGTCACTTCTTTCGGATCCAGATCCGACCACCGCGAGCGGGCACGGTGCATCGATCCGGAGACTCGCGGGTCACCGCGACGCTCGACAGATCCGGGCCGCCGGGCGTGCAGAACGTCGGAGTCCATCCGTCTGCCTCGACTGGGATGTGGACACCGGCGTTGCGATCGCTCGCATTGAGAGCCACCAGAACGGCTTCGTCGTCGTTCTCGCGGACGAAGGCCAGGACATCCTGCACGTCGTCGACGAACACGGTGCGATGAGATCCCGTTCGAAGCGCGGCATGATCGCGTCGAAGACCGACGATCGTTCTGTAGAAATCGAGTTGATCGTCCATCACGGCGTAGCCGTCGTCCTCGTAGGGCTCGAGTTCCTTCCAGAGCATCGGCTTGCGGTTGTTGGGGTCGTCGGATCCCCAGACGCCGGCTTCGTCGCCGTAGTAGATCATCGGTGCGCCGACCGAGGTCATCTGCAGCAGTGCGAGAAGTCTCGCCCGCTCGTAGGCCTCCGCGGGCGGCTTCGAACCGTCGTAGCTGTCGTCGTCCTGTTCCCGATTCCCCGAGTCGAACGCGCGGTCGGGATTGTGGACCTTGGACACCAGCCGGTCGGTGTCGTGGCTGTCGAGGAGGTTCTGCAGCGCGAAGGTGACTTCCGCCGGATAGGCGGCCCGATGCTCGGTGAAGCGTCGGTCCGCCTCGCTCGCCGTGATCTTGTTCTCCCGCGCGCCGATCCAGTCGAAGGCGATCTCCGCGAATGGATAGTTCATCACCGCGTCGAAGGTCCGGCCGTCGAGCCATTCCGGACGGACCTTCCAGATCTCTCCGACGATGTACGCGTCGGGATTGATCGATCGAACGAGCTCGCACCATTCGATCCAGAAGGACATGGGCACTTCTTCGGGCACGTCCAGGCGCCACCCGTCGATGCCGTCGCTCGGATCGCCGTCACCATCGGGATCCATCCAGCGACGGGTGACCTCGAAGATGTGCTCGCGCAGGGTCTCCGACGCGAGGCCATGCGTCTCGTTCTTTCGAAACGCCGGAAGCTCGCCGAACCCCGCCCAGCCGTCGTATTCGAAGGGGGTCCAGCTCCGCACGCTGAACCAGTCCGCGAACGGTGAGTCGACCCCTCGCGTCCGCACGTCCCGGAAGGCCGGGTGTGCCGTTCCGACGTGGTTGAAGACGCCATCGAGAATCACTCGGAAGCCCTGCTTCTTGGCCTCCTTGAGGACGTCCAGGAAGACGAGGTCGCTCTCCGACCAGACCCAGGTGGACGGATCCTCCAGCTGTTCCTTCGCGATGGTGCGCTCGAAGTCACCTGCTCCCGTGCCGTAGGATTCGTCGACGTGCCTGTAGTCCGTAGCGTTGTACTTGTGGTGGGTCGACGCCTGAAAGATCGGATTGAGGTAGAGGGCGTCGACCCCGAGCTCCTTGAGATACGGGAGCTTCGCCTTGAGGCCCTGGAGATCGCCGCCGTAGTGGCGGTCGAAGACGTAGTACTCGTAGAAGGTCTGGCCGTCCTTGCCCTCCCAGGGGCTCGGCTCGTACCACTTCGAGGTCCAGGGCCGCATCGGGTCGGGATCGTTCGTCGGGGTTCCGTCGTGGAAACGCTCGACCATGATCTGGTACCAGATGGCGTCCTTCGCCCAGTCCGGAGTCCGCACCTGGTTCGCCATCGCCTGTTCCCGGTCGAGTTCGTAGGTCTTCGGATCGCGCACTCGATGTGCTCCGTCAGTGTAGATGAAGGTGTACTCGAGACCGTCGGCGTCCGAAGGCACGGTCGTCGACCAGCGATCGAAGACGCCCATCGGCCCCCTCGATTCGAGCGGGATCGATCGTCCGTCGGAAAACACGAGCTCGGCGCTCTCCACGTCCCCGGCGACGGACCGCGATGCGATCCTGAACCCCCCATCCGGCGTCGATTCGAGGTCGCGCCAGATTCCCGGATCGTGCTGGAGCCCCTCACTCACGATGAAGTCGTCGCCACGTCGGGTCCGGCTCGGATCGAACAACGCCTCTTCCCCGACCGCGAACACCGTGTTCTGTCCACCGTGACCGTCGGGTGCCCGCTCCGCGTTCCTTGGATCGGGCATCCAGTCGTCGACATCGCGGATGAACTTGTAGTAGTGGGTCCCCGCAGGGATCGTCAGCGTCGTCCGCCAGGTCCCGTCCGCATCCCGGTGCATGTCGCATGCATTGGGATTCCAGCCGTTGAACGAACCCGCGAGTCGCATCCGCTCGGCCGAGGGGGCGACGATGCTGAAGCTGCAACGCCACTGCTCCTCGGGCAGGGCGAAGGCTTGGATGCTCGTCGGGGTGCGCTGCGTCGGCGTTCCGGTGCGTGGGGCGATCGGCACGGCGGGGGGCCAAGCGGTCGTTGATTCGACGGAGGTCTGGGTCGGTGCTGCGAAGCAGGCGGCGGTCACGATGGTGCAGAGCAGTCGAATCATGGCGGTCGGATTATAGTGAGGACGATGCGTTCTCCAACCTCAGAATCGAGCCGCTCGGCTAGGTTTGTGACGTGGTACCGGCGATGCCTCGGTACCGCCGCGATCCTGCTGGTCGTCTGGGCGTTCGTACGCGTCGGTTGGCGCGAAGTGGTTCGCGGACTGGAGACCGACGATCGCGTCGAGCTGGTGCTCATGCACTGGTCGGGTGGTGGCGGCCAGGAGGAGGACGAGATCGTCGCTCGGTCCATCGAGTCGTTCGAGGCCGCGCATCCGGACATCTCCGTGGTTCGGATCAATCCCGGAGACAGCGGCCAGTACTTCACCAAGCTTCAGACCATGATGGCCGCCGGTGAGCCGCCGGACGTCTTCTACATGGATTTCGGCCGGATGGCTCCGTTCGCCGAGGCTGGACAACTCGAGGCCCTGGATTCCTGGTTCGACGCCGAACGTTCGTTGGGCGACGCCGCGAAACTTCCGGTCGACGATTTCTTCCAGCCCGCCCTCGATGCGTTCCGCCTCGAAGGTGGGCGCATGGGGGAGGGGCCGCTCTGGGGCATTCCGAAGGATTTCACGACCGTCGGCATCTACTGGAACCGGGATCTCTTCGATCGAGCCGGAGCCACCTACCCGAGCGACGACTGGACCTGGGACGACTTCGTGGAGGCGGCGAAGCGCATCGATGCCCTCGACGGGGTGACCGGGGCCGAACTCGTGACGTGGCCGTTCGTGCTGCGAGGCTATCTCTGGAGTCGAGGGGTCAGGATCGTGGACGAGTCGGGAGGCTTCGAATCGCTCGGACTCGGTGACCGACGCTCCCGTGAGGCGTTGGAGGATCTCCGGGCGTGGCGGTTCGGCGACGACGCGTTCCTCGCCAGGGCCGAGGCGGAGGGCATCGATCCGGGCTCGTTGTTCCTCGCGGGTCGCATCGGCATGGTCGGCCCGTTCGGCCGATGGGTCGTGCCGAGCTACAGAAGCATCGACGACTTCTCCTGGGACTTCGCACCGCTTCCTCGGGGCGAGGCGGAAGCCAATGTGATCGCCACCATCGCATGGAGCATGTCGAGCAAGACCCGTCATCCCGAGGCGGCGTGGAAACTGATGAGCTGGATGACCGGTCCCGAGATCCAGGCGGCCCAATCGCGACTCGGTCTGGCGATACCGACGCTTCGGAGCGTGGCCGAGAGCGACGCCTTCCTCGATCCGACGATGCCGCCATCCAACGATCACGCCTACCTCGACGCCGTCGATGTCGCGGCGGTTCCCGCCTGGCCGGTCGACCCGGCATTCCAGGACCAGTTCCAACGCACGCTCGACGTGGCGCTCCGGACGGGAGGCGAGGTCGATGCGCAGGTCGACGCGTTCGAGACGTGGTGGCGGGATCGTCAGGCGTCTCCACTCGCGCCGACGCGAACGTTTCCTCGGATGCCCTGGAATGCGATCCTGCTCGCCTCGGCCCTCGTCGTCGCGACCCTGGGCGTCGCGAAGTGGTTCTGGTTGTGGCGAACCCGTCCGGAGTCGGCGATCGCCCGCCGCGAGGAGTGGTCGGGATGGATGATGGCGGCGCCGTGGTGTCTCGGCTTCCTGCTCTTCATGCTCGTGCCGATCGTGCTCTCTCTCCTGCTCTCCCTGGCCCGGTGGCGCGGCATCGACACCCTGGCGACCGCGGAGTACGTGGGTTTCGGCAACTACCGGGAGATCCTCGGCACCGATCCGACGTTCCACCGAAGTCTGGTCGTCACGGCGTACTACGCGTTGCTCGCCGTACCCACCGGTCAGATCTTCGCGCTGCTGGCCGCCGTCATCCTCAACGCCCGCCTTCGCGGCGTGGAGGTGTTCCGCGCCGCCTGGTACCTGCCCAGCGTCCTTGCGGGCGTCGGCATGGCGGTGCTCTGGATGTGGGTGTTCCGCACCGAGGGGGGACTGGTCAACGCACTGCTGGAGCCGGTTCTCGCGCCGTTCGGACTCTCGCCTCCGGCATGGTTCCAGGCCGACGCCGGATGGGCCGGGCCTCCGGCCTTCGCCATCATGAACCTCTGGCTGATCGGTGGTTCGATGCTCATCTATCTCGCGGGTCTGCGGAACATTCCCGAGGATGTTCTCGAGGCCGCGGACATCGATGGTGCCCGCCCCTGGTCGCGCTTCTGTCGCATCACCCTGCCGATGCTCTCGCCGGTCATCCTCTTCAACGGCATCATGGCGATCATCGGAAGCTTCCAGGTCTTCACGCAGGCGTTCGTCATGACCGGTGGGGGACCGGGCGACGACACCCGGTTCTACGTGCTGTACCTCTACAACCAGGCGTTCGACTGGTACGACATGGGGTACGGTTCCGCCCTGGCCTGGCTCCTTCTGCTGGTGGTCCTCGGCCTCACCGGGCTGGTCCTGCGATTCGGCGGTCGGCGGGTCCACTACGAGGGGTTGCAGTCGTGATCGGCACCCGGACGAATCGATGGTGGTATCTCCCGATGGTCGTCGGTGCGATCGCGAT